>NZ_JBHZPF010000007.1:0-118319 GCF_042787975.1 Peribacillus sp. YIM B13482 | reverse complement strand
TCTAGCAGGTGTTCCGTTATTAGAATGAGTAATAAATATCTGTTTAAACTCATCAGTATATGTAATTCCTTTAGTACTGACTGATTTCACATAAGGATTAGTTGACAATATCTCTATTTCTTTTGTCGTGAAGAGCTTTTTAGCCATTTTTCCATTCTCCTCTGCTTGTAGTCATTCCATTGTACAAAAAAAGACCCTGTAGAGTAGACACTTTTTTTAAGTGTCTACTCTACAGGGTACAGTTTAGTTTACTCCTAAGTGCCTCTTTTTTATCTGTTCAGCAAAGATAAAGAAATCTATTGTTTTGAATTTGAAGGTATTTGGCTTGCTGGTATATAATACATGAAATCACTAGCCATGAAAGGGGAGTTGAGGATGACGATGAATGAGAAAGAAACAGCTATCTTTGCAGGAGGCTGTTTTTGGTGCATGGTTGCTCCCTTTGATGAAATGGATGGAATCATTAGCGTGACATCGGGTTATACGGGCGGTAGTTTTACCGCGCCTAGTTACAAACAAGTGATTACTGGTTCGACTGATCATGTTGAAGCGGTTCAAGTGGAATTCGATCCATCAATCATTTCCTATAAAGCGTTATTAGAGATATTTTGGCACCAAATCGATCCAACGGATGACGGTGGCCAGTTCTCGGATAGGGGAGAGCAATACAAGGCAGCCATTTTCTATCTTAATGAACGTCAGAAACAGGAAGCAGAGCAATCGAAGGAAGCTTTAATGATGAGCGAACGGTTTAAGATGCCTATCGTTACGGGTATTTTACCCTCGGGGAAATTTTACGCAGCAGAGGAATACCATCAAGAATTCCATCGAAAAAATCAATTTCGCTATGCATTGTATCGTAAGGGCTCGGGACGGGATGCTTTCATTAAGGAAAATTGGCCTAAGGATAATGCTCGTCTTAGGAAGACCTTAACCGAGCGTCAGTTCCATGTAACCCAGGAAAATGGCACGGAGCCTCCTTTCGATAATGCTTATTGGGATCACTTTGAAGAAGGCATTTATGTGGATGTCGTTTCTGGGGAGCCCCTATTCAGTTCACGTGATAAGTATGATAGCGGTTGTGGGTGGCCGAGTTTCAAGAAGCCTATCATGTCGGCAAGTGTCAATGAAAAAATGGATCTCAGCCACCGAATGACCCGGACCGAGGTGCGCAGCAGGGACGCCGATTCGCACCTTGGACATGTTTTTCCTGATGGCCCCAATCCTAAAGGCACGAGATATTGCATAAACTCTGCGGCCCTTCGATTCATTCCTAGAAATGAAATGGAGAGAGAGGGATATGCAGACTTATTATTACTTTTTAAAATGAACTAACTAGTTGTAGGGGAACACAGCTGGATAAAGTGGATGAAAATTTATATCGATGCATCCTTGATAACTCTTCTAAGTTGGATCCATCTATTCAGCAGATTCCAATGTGGAAATTGAGAAGCTTCTAGGGGACAGAATGCATTGACTATCAAGAACTTATTCATCAATTTATCGGGAGTTTCCCTTTTAGACACGATGATTGCCCATCAGATTTTTCAATTGATAAGTACCCTGCCTGTTGGGCATTGAATCGACCATTTCCGGTATTCGTCCTGATGTAGCCCAGACATCGATTCAGTTAGGACTTGATTTTAGTCAAGTTTCGACACATAGTACTCTTAAACAGGCCCTTTCCAAGCAAGGCATCAAACTTTACGAGAGAAAATGATATAAGGGTGCAGAGAATGAAAAGAACCAGATCCCGCTAGGAATCTGGTTCTTTTTATTGACTCTATAACTTGAAGGAACTTTTCAAACCAACAATTTGGTTGAAGACCAATTGGCCGGGCGAAGTGAGTTTTGAATCAACATTGTAATACCCATGCCTGAAGAATTGGAATTTATCCTGAGGCTTAACATCTTTCATGTTAGGCTCGACAAAGCCTAGTAAAATTTCTACGGAATCAGGGTTTACCCGCTCCAAGAATGATTTTTCTTCTTCATCTGCATTTTCCTTATCCAATATTAAAGGCTGATAGTTGCGGAATTCTGCTGAAACGGCCTGTGTAGCTTCGACCCAGTGCAATGTACCTTTTACTTTACGGCCAGTGAAGCCAGATCCGCTTTTCGTTTCAATGTCGTATGTGCAGCGAAGCTCAATGACGTTACCGTCTTCGTCTTTTATCACTTCTTCACATTTAATGAAATAAGCATGTTTTAAACGGACTTCATTGCCCGGGAAAAGACGGAAATACTTTTTCGGCGGGTTTTCCATGAAATCGTCCTGTTCGATATATATTTCACGTGAAAATGGGATTTGCCGTGTGCCCATTTCCGGAACTTCCGGATTGACCTCAGCATCAAGCCATTCAATCTCACCTTCCGGGTAGTTGGTGATGACCACTTTAAGCGGGTTTAGAATAGCCATGGTTCGCGGAGCCTTCAGCTTTAAGTCTTCCCTCACGAAATGATCGAGCATTTGAGAGTCTACAACACCGCTTGTTTTTGCGACACCTATCTCTTGGCAAAATGCACGAATCGCTTCGGGTGTATACCCGCGTCTTCTTAATCCCGAAACGGTAGGCATCCGTGGGTCGTCCCAGCCGTCCACGAAGCTCTCATCCACGAGCTGCTTCAGTTTTCGCTTGCTCATTACTGTATTAGTCAGGTTAAGACGGCCAAATTCATATTGTTTTGGTTTGCTGTCCATTTCACAATTTTCAACGATCCAGTCATAAAGGGGGCGTTGATCTTCGAACTCAAGCGTACAAATGGAGTGGGTGACTCCCTCGATAGCATCTTCAATAGGGTGGGCAAAGGCATACATCGGATAGATGCACCATTTGTTGCCGGTATTATGGTGTTCGGTATGGGAGATACGGTATATAACGGGATCGCGCAGGTTAATGTTAGGTGAGCTCATATCGATTTTTGCACGCAATACTTTTGCACCGTTCCCGAATTCGCCGCTGCGCATCTTTTCAAATAGTTCAAGGTTTTCCTCTACGGTTCTATTGCGGTAGGGGCTATCTTTCCCTGGCTCGGTCAGCGTTCCGCGATATTCACGGATTTGGTCGGCATTAAGGTCGTCCACATATGCCAGTCCTTTATTGATGAGCAGCACAGCTCTCTTATACATTTCATCAAAATAGTCGGAAGCGAAGAAAAGGTTATCCCAGTCGTAGCCGAGCCATTTTACATCTTCCTTAATGGAGTTGACATACTCGATATCTTCTTTCAATGGATTCGTATCATCGAAACGAAGGTTTGTTTTCCCATTGAAATCATCAGCCACCCCAAAATTCAAAATAATTGATTTGGCGTGCCCGATATGTAAATATCCATTAGGCTCAGGAGGGAAGCGGGTGATGACATGATCATGTTTTCCGGACTCTAGATCATCTTTTATAATATTTTTAATAAAATTCGAAGAGTTATTTTCCAACTGAATTCGACCTCTTTCATTTATATACTTCTTTTAATTTTACCTGTATATATACCATAAATACAGATATTTTTCCATGTTCGAGCCGGAATCAGGGTTTTGGGATATGTTCTGAAACAATCATCAAGTATATATTTTGTACAGTCAGATTGAAAATATCCCTGAAATTTCAATCATATAAATGAAGAACTAGCTAACTGGCAAATAAAGAAAAAATGAACGGGTTTTACATGCAAAATAAGCAATACAGGAATTCACGCCTGTACTGCTTATAATGATGTCCGGGCTCAAGGCCGGATTATCGGCAGTGAAGGACGAATTCTTCCCGCCAAATCAAAAGACTGTCGTTTGCAGGAATTCTTTTGTACGCTCTTCTTTTGGATTGGTGAAGAATTCTTTTGGCGGGCCGCTTTCGACAACCCGTCCATTATGCATGAAGACAATCCAATCCCCAACTTCACGTGCAAAGCTCATTTCATGTGTAACGACTACCATTGTCATTCCTTCCAAGGCAAGTTCCTTCATCGTAGCAAGAACCTCCCCGACAAGTTCGGGATCCAGAGCGGAGGTGGGCTCATCAAAGAGCAGGATATCAGGTTTCATGGCAAGGGCGCGGGCTATGGCAACACGCTGTTTCTGACCACCTGAGAGCTTGCTTGGATAAACATCCGCTTTATCTGATAAACCGACTTTGGCAAGCAATGCTTTTGCATCTTCAATAGCCTGGGCCTTAGGGATCTTTTTGACGTGAGTCGGTGCTTCGATGACATTTTCAAGTACGGTCATATGCGGGAAGAGATAGAAATGCTGAAAAACCATTCCGACTTTCTCACGGATTTTATTAATATCATGTGTACCAGGTTTGATTTCCGTTCCTTCAATAAGGATTTGCCCGCTGTCCTTCTTCTCCAAATAATTCAAGCAGCGGAGAAGTGTGCTTTTTCCGGAACCGCTTGGTCCGATCAGACAGACAACATCGCTATCCAACACCTTCATATCGATATCTTTGAGTACATGTAGGTTTCCATAAGATTTATTTAAATTCCTAATGCGAATCATTTCTTTTTGTTCCATTTCAATTCCCCCTATCGATCACTAATGGACAGTTTCTTTTCGAATAAATTGACGATAATGGTCAGGAATGCCACTAGAATCAAGTAGTAGACCGCTACAATCAATAAATAAGTCATTTCATCGAAATTGTTGGAACCTAACGTAGTGGCTACGTTAAACAGCTCATTCATGGATATGAAGGCTGCCAGTGATGAATCCTTCAGACCGATGATGAATTGGTTGCCTAGCGGCGGCAATGCACGACGGAAGGCTTGAGGTAAGATGATTCTTCTTAATGTGAGCGAATTGCTCATGCCAAGGGAGCGTCCGGCTTCCATTTGGCCTTTGTCGATGGATTGGATCGTACCACGTAAAATTTCAGAGATATAAGCTCCATTATGGAAGGCCAGGGCAAGTGACGCCGCCCAGAAGTCTGGTAGTAAGAAGAGATTGCTGATACCGAAATAGAGTATGAAAATCTGTACGATAAGCGGTGTACCCCGTACCAGGAATACATATGTATCTGAAATCCATGCAAGAATTTTTATATTTGATATTTTTAAAAGTGCAAATAACAGCCCAATGATGATTCCCACCAATATGGAGACTACCGTCAGTTCCAATGTTAGGAGCATGGCTCGGATGAATACGTCCGAGGAGCTAAATAATGTATCAAAAAAATGTGAGAAACTTGGCAATGTAATGACTCCCTTTCTAACAATCTTTATTCAGGCTTAGTTGTGATATCCTCACCAAAGTACTTTTTACTGATTTTCGCAAGAGTTCCATCTTCCCGGAGGTTTTCAAGTGCTTCGTTGATGCGTGCAAGCAGCTGTGGGTTGTCGTTAGGCAGTACGATGGCCTGCTCGCTTCGTTCTATCAATTGTCGTCCTTTGATGTCGAAACCTTCCTTGGTCGCTTCCTTGCCGGTTACAAAGTCGGTGATGACGGCATCATGACGTCCTCCGCTCAATGCTTTCAGGGCGGTGATATCACTATCATAGGTTTTTACATTGGTTGTATACTTTTCGGCTGTGGTTGCGTAAGTGGAGCCTTTAGAAGCCGCAACTTCCTTTCCCTTTAAATCTTCGACCGTTTTAATATCGCTATCTGAGCGGACGAAAATTTGAGGACCTGAGTAGTAATAAGGGGTGGAGAAGGCAACATGTTTACTTCGTTGTTCATTAATTGTATGACTGGCAACCGCGGCATCTGCCCGACCGGTTTTGACACCTTCTACTATACCTTTGAATTTTATCCGTTTAGGTACTGGCTCTAGGCCGAGTTCTTTGGCTATTGCATCGCCAACTTCAATATCGAATCCTGTTACGGTCATGTCATCATTGACATAACTGAATGGCTTGAATTCGCCTGAGGCAGCGAATACAAACTGTTCCTTATTGATCAGCTTACTCCCATCCTCTAGCTGGTCTTTTTCAGCACAGCCGGACAGAAGACCAAGAATAACCAGAATGGATAGCATGAATGTAACTGATGATTTCATGATAATTTCATTTCCCCCTTTGAAAAAACTAATAGAATGGTCTATACCCTTATGAGGTAGTGAAATAACCTCATTCACTAGGGAAAATAAAACTGAAATAAAAAAGGGTGCCCAGATCATGCTGACATTTCATTCATGAATCCCTTCACTATGCACTTCTTAAAGGTTCTCGGCCATTGCCTTCATTTCCTCCTAAATTACCGGTAATTTCCTGAAAAAATGACAATAATTATTTAATAGGGTAAGAGATTTCGACTAGATTCAACTCTAGAAATGAATATAAAAATGAATATAAAACAATTCAGGATGATGGTTTAATCTCTATCGAAAGAGAAAAATGGTTGAAAACCGCATCTATTGAAATGAAAGGAAATGAATTAAAACTGTGGGGATAACGAAAAAAGCTTCGTATTGTCTGCCAACAAAATCCTGAATTTGTTGACTGACTTTAATTTTGCCTATGAAGTGAAGTATAATATAGCAAAATAGAAGAAGGGCAGTTGGGAAAATGGTAAGCAACTTTGTGCAAGATCAATTACAGGAATTTCGCGAAAAAAATCAAGATAGAGGCCGCTTAATTATAAAATGTCCGGACCAGTCAGGAATTGTTTCAACAGTTACAGCCTTTCTTAAAGAATATGATGCAAATATTGTTGAATTGAGCCAGTATTCGATGAATCCTGAGGGCGGTACCTTTTTCACCAGGATTGAATTCGATTGTCCAGGATTAAAGGATAAGGCAAAGGATATGCAACTTGCATTTCAGGAAGTTTCGACAACATTTTCAATGCAATGGACATTTAACCATGTGAGTGATTTGAAGAGGACGGCAATCTTCGTTTCCAAGGAACCGCATTGTCTTCTGGAATTGCTATGGGAATGGCAAAGCGGGGATTTATTAGCTGATATTGCGCTAGTCATAAGTAATCATGAAGATACCAGGCAAATTGTCGAATCGATGGGCATCCCTTTTTATTATATTCCTGCAAATAAGGATATACGTAAGGAAGTTGAGACAAAACAGCTTGGACTTTTGGAAGAGTTCAATGTGGACCTAATTGTATTAGCTAGGTATATGCAGATATTGACGCCGGATTTCGTAGCTGCCCATCCAAACAAAATCATCAATATACATCATTCATTTTTACCTGCCTTCATTGGTGCCCGGCCTTATGAAAGAGCTTATGATAGAGGTGTTAAGCTAATTGGGGCGACTTCCCATTATGTGACGAATGATTTGGATGAAGGTCCAATCATCGAGCAGGATATTGAACGTGTGGACCATCGCGATTCAGCAGGGGATATGAAGAAAATCGGTCGTTCAGCTGAACGCAGAGTGCTGGCCCGTGCAGTTAAATGGCATTTGGAGGACCGCGTCCTCGTTCATGAAAATAAAACGGTAGTCTTTTAAAGTGAAGATCCCCCTTGGTTTGCCAAGGGGGTTTTTAGCATGGATTGGATAATGAAATGTTTAATACGTGTACACCACCCTGACTGAGGCGGTGATATTCAATTCTCCAGGCTGGATCGGGGTGGATGCCATTTTTGAAAAGGTGCTCGTTTGGAAAAGGATTGGCGTCGTGGTTTCTGATACTTCGTCAACTTGATTAGGGATTGGATTCAATGAGATTCCTATTGTTCGAGCCATGGAGAGTGCCTTTTCGTATGCCTTTTTTAAAGCGAGCGAAAGTGCCCGGTTATAATATGCTTCTGGATTGGATAAGGAAAAGCGGATGCTTGTGATCGAATTGGCACCGCTTCTGACTGCCGTGTCGATAATGCTGCCTATTTTTTCGATGTCTGTCGTTTGGGCTTGGATCATGTGCTGGACTTTATAGTTCTTGAACAATTCCTTTCCGTCGATATAATCATATTGTGGATCGATTCTATAATCACTCGTTTTCAATTGCTCTTCGGGTATGCCAGCGGATTTAAGTGATGCGATGACATTCGCGATTGCTTGGGAATTGGCCTGCTGGGCCTTTTGCGGGTCCTTATCCTCTGTTATGACTCCAAGGGTGATTATGGCTTGATCCGGGGCAGCTTGAAGCGTCTCTGAGCCGGAAACTCTTAATGTATGTTCATCATTGCGGTAATAATCCCTATCGGGGGCATTATATTCTTGATTCATGTTGACACCAGCCTTTTTAATGAGATCTCAACCCTATTGTACGAAGTATGAACGGGAAACATGATTGAAATATCTCCATCTTTATCGATACCGTCGAAAAACCCATAAAAAATTTCTATAATATCTTCAAGCTTAAGATATACAAAAAAACACTCGGCCTGGACCGAGTGCGCTTTACTTATGAATGACTTGAACCCTGCCAACCTGGCCATCAGTCAATCTTACTTTAATTCCATGAGGGTGACTGCTGGAGTTGGTTAAAATATCCTTTACAGTTCCGCTTGTCAGTTTTCCGCTGCGTTGATCAGCTTTAAGTATAATGTCCACTGAGGTACCAGGGGTAATGTCTTTCCGATTTTTACCGTTCATGTTCAATTCAATCCTTTTCAGAGTTATTTGCAATCATTCAATCATGCATAACTTCAGTATAAGGAAAACGGCGAACCCAGTCGACTATTACTAACATTGTCCATTAGCGTATTTTTTTCAATGGTTCGACGGCAGGACCATTTAATACTTCCCCGGTTATAGAGTAACGGGAGGAATGGCATGGGCAGTCCCAGGTACGGTCGCCGCTGTTCCATGCAACCTCACACCCCATATGGGTACATGTGGAATCGACAATATGCAGCTGACCATCATGATCTCGGTAGCACCCAGCCTTGTCTCCATTGACCTTCACGATTGCCCCTTCATCAATGCCTAAGTCTTCTGGCGTTTTAAGAATGGTGGCCAATTTGCCTTTTATCAAATGTTTTGCTACATCAGCATTAACTTGAACTATATTCTTCAAGCCTTTTAAACGGGAAGGGGCATACAATTCTGCATACCGGTTATCCCTTTGCAAAATATGGTCAGTCAAGATTTTAGCGGCAATCGATCCATTCGTCATACCCCATTTTGCATAACCCGTTGCAATTAGAACGTTTTGATGATTGGATGTCACTGGACCGACGAAGGGGATATTATCCGGTGACATAATATCTTGTGCCGACCAGCGATATGGAATATCCGTAACATCGAAATATTGGGAACTGAAGTCCTTTAAGGCCTCATAATGCTCGATAGTCGAGATTCCCTGGCCTGTTTTATGGCCTTCCCCGCCGACAAGTATAAGTTTTTCCCCATTTTCCAATTCCGTATAGCGAAGGGATCGGGTAGGGTTGTCTGCACTGTAATACATCCCACCTGGATATTCCTGATCAGTCTTAATTCCAAGTACATAGGACCTTTTTACATAAACACGGGCAAAGTATAAGCCCGTTTCATCATTGAAAGGGAAGTGGGAGGCAACGATTACCTGATTGCTTTTGATTGTATATCCAGTATCGGTTTGAACGGTCGGTGGGTCGCCGTCTTCAATCTTCATGGCCGTTGTCCGTTCATAGATTGTCCCTCCAGCTTCAAGAATCTTGGAGATGAGGGCAGTTAAATATTTTAACGGATGGAACTGAGCTTGATCTTTCATTATCACTGCAGCTTTACAAGGAATGGAGAAAGGGATACTCTCTGCATAATCCCCCCGAATGCCAAGCTTTTGATAGGCTTTCAGTTCATTTTGGACTTTGCTTTTATATTCATCGGTGTTCGCGTAAACATAGGCATCTTGTGCAGTCAAATTACATTCAATGGAATGTTCTTCTACCAAGTCTTTGATTAATTTCATTCCATCTGCATTCGCTTCATAATAGAGTTTGGCCTTCTCTTCTCCATGTTCGGTGATCAACTGGTCGTAAATCAGGCCATGCTGGGCTGTTATTTTTGCTGTAGTGTGTCCGGTTGTTCCAGTAAGGATTTCGCCTGCCTCAATCAGTGTGACTTTAATGCCTTGTTTAGCCAATAGATAAGCTGAAGTGATTCCAGTTATTCCGCCGCCTACTATTAAAACATCAGTGGTTATATCTTTATCTAGTTTAGAAAACGAAGGGAAAGTTAACGCACTGCGCCAATAGGGTTCCGGAAATTGAGGAAGGTTTGTATTTTTATCAGTCATTTGAATACCTCCATACAGTTCATTAGTGAATCGTCCATTTATTACCATACCCAAATCCGCTATTTATACCCCTATTTTTTGTAAGAGAAAGATTCAGAAAAATACATTATTTGGTTTGTTTACAAATTAGTATACATGTAAACAAAAATAGTTTTGTTGTACACAAATATGTATTCATGTTTACAATCATGTACACATGGCTATATATAAGGTGTATACATATTTTTTCTATTGAAAACAAATTGAAAACAATTCGACAAATATAGCTACAACTAATGAAGGAATGACTATCGGGATAACTTTTTCAGCTTCCAGAATCGTGGGAAGGAGGGCTGTTAAATATCTTAAAGGAATGAAACTGTGCTTGGATCATAGAAGATTTACAAGCAGAAAGGCATTTCTTCTGCATAATCCCTGCGAATGGCTAGTTTCGATAGGCTTTTAGTTCTTTTTGAATTTTACTTTTATATTCATCAGTATTCGCGTGAATATAGGTATCCATTGCAGTCAAATTACATTCAATGGAATGTTCTTCTACCAAGTCTTTGATAAGCTCATTCCGTCTGCATTGGCTACATAATATAGTTTGGCTTTCTCTTCACCATGTTTTAGTGATCAAACAAATCGTAAATCAGGCCATGCTGTGGTGTGTCCCTTCCCGTTGTTCCATTAAGGATTTCGCCAGCCTCAATCAGTGTAACTTTAATACCTTGTTTAGCTGAGTAATCCCTGTAATTCCGCCGCCTGCAATTAAGACGTCAGTAGTTATATCTGTATCTAGTAAAAGAAGGGAAAGTTAACGGACTGGGCTAATAAGGTTCCTGAGTTTGGAGGTTTCTGTATTTTTCTCAATCATTTGAATACCTCTGTACAGTTCATTAGTGAATCGCCCATTTATTACCACAACCAAATTCACTATTTATACGCTTATTTTTGTAGGGGGAATGATCAATTAAAAATACAATATAAGGTTTGTGTACAAAAACGTATACGTGTAAACAAAAAAAGATGCATCGTGTACAATTACGTATACCTGTGTGCAAATGCGTACACATAGCTATATATATGGTGTATACATATTTGTTCCTATTGTAAACAATTTGAAAACAATTCGACAAATCTAGCTATTACTAATGAAGGATTGACTATCGTGGAAACCTTTTCTATCCTTAAAGGGAATGGTTCACTATTTTTTTTCTATAAAAAAGGGGATGTTTTTAGATGAGTTCTAGAATCGCAGCAGTAGACGTAGGAAATGATGCTATCAAAGCTATTTTTGGAAAGCTAGAGTCTGAACTATATATACCAAATGTCATTGCAAAAGACATAGAGGACCGTCCGGTCATTGGGATTGAGGAACTTAATGAAAAAAACCCATTGGAAGGGATTCATATTAGGGTCCATTCACCGGCTCTGCAAGACAATAATGCGATTTATCGCGTTGGGAACTTGGCGACAAAAAGTGATAATCCTACAGAACTGGATTTAGGAAGCAGTAAATCGGAAGAAGATCAAACATTAGTCATGCTTTTTGCGGCTCTTGCATTAGACGCTGCCAAGTTGGGGGACAACGATACATTCAAAAAAGTGAATAATGTTGTGGAAGCCAACTATACGCTTGGAACAGGGTTGCCACTTCGGGAGGTTAAAGAAGGGAAAGACGTCGGGTACCGCTCGAAATTACTTGGTTCAGTCCACCAGGTGGAATTTTTAATTACTCCTAAATACCAAGGCATGAAGGTTAATATCAAATTCGATGAAGTGAAAGTCTATCCAGAAGGCTTCGCTGCATACATAAATTTGGTCATGGATAAAGATTTGAATATCATTAACCGTGAATTAATAGATAGAAGAATACTCATTCAGGATATCGGTGGATTATCGACAGATATCGCGGTCATTAAAAACCGTAAAGTTGACGATGACAAAGCTCAAGGATTCAATTTGGGAGTAGCTGAAGCCCTTGAATCGATTCGTGAAGAAATCAGGAAGAAACATGGTGTCGAGCTGGATAGCAGACGCGACGTCGTTGAAATCATCACGAAGAAAAATGATCGCAATCATATTATGGTTCGCGGAAGCCGGACTAGTGTCCATGATATCGTTGACCGTATTTTGGGAGAACTGGCCAAAAAGCAATATCGCCACCTGCGCAATGTATGGCAAAAAAATTCCCAAACGGAAATCTGCTATTTCGTAGGCGGGGGATCAATTGTCCTGAAAGATTACTTGAAAACATTGAATCAAAATTTCGATGGCTACAATATAGACTTTTTCGAAGATGAGCGGGAAAGCGTTTGGATGATGGCAAACGCCTATTATAAATTGATTTCGGATTTTAAACGCCGGAATGCAAAGGAACAGAATCAGTCCCAGCAAAAGAAGAAAGAACAAAGAACGGGTTCCATTAAATAGGTGAGAGAATGAAAAAAACAGCTTCTTCTGAAATTAAAAGAGGGCAAGCCATCACTTTTCGTATCCCTTCGGATGTATCAGACTATACGTTAAGACAGCTGCAGAAATTGAAGGAAACGGAAAGAAGGAATTTTTCCAGTAAAATTGCCGAGTATGTTCTCGATGGAGTCGGGCAATCCACCCATCAGGATCGGGAAATGATTGCCCTGCCCATGCCGAACAAGCTAAGCAAATCTCAGCGTGATTGGCTCAAGCATTCCCACTCAGAAGCTATGCTTGGAACGATTATGTACAACCTTTTATCCGATCCTTTACGCGCTACGGCCTTGCTTGCCTCTTTGAACAGTAATGGATCGAATGAGGAATATATGCAAGTTGAGCTTGAAGAAAAGGAAGTGGAGGGGGTCAAGGAAGACTTGCCTAAGAGAGATCTGGATGATTTTGATTGGAGTTTGGAAGAACCCGAACAACAAGTGGAAGAACCCGAACAAGAAGAGGAAAATCTTGATGATCTCCTGGGTGATTTTCTTGATCAAATGAACCAGTAATATATAGGAGGATATCTGACGAAAAGTTGGATATCCTTCTTTTTATTGGAGAGCTGGTTAAAAAAAGAGGAACCACAGGGGGTTCCTCTTGAAATGATCAAGCTAGGAAAATCAGTTGATAGAGGAATAGAATAGCAAACACGTACACGAACGGATGCACTTCACGGAACTTGCCTCTAGCCATTTTTAAAATGGGATAGGCGATGAATCCAAGTGCTATCCCGTTTGCGATGCTTGACGTTAAAGGCATGGCGACAATGACCAAAAAGGCTGGGAATGACTCATCAAAGTGTGTCCAGTCAATTTCATTAATGCTTTTGATCATCATACTACCCACGATGATCAAGCTTGGTGCCGTGATTGCCGCTACATTTGAAACAGCCCCTATCAGTGGACTGAAGAAGGCAGTTATTAAGAAAAGGATGGCCACAACTAACGCGGTTAAGCCTGTCTTGCCGCCTGCTCCTACCCCAGCTGAAGATTCAACTGAGGCTGCGGTCGGGCTTGTACCGAACATGGCACCAACGGTAGTGCCGATGGAGTCTGCAAAAAAAGCACTGCCGGATTTTTCAAGCCTATTATTCTTCAACAATCCGGCTTGGCGAACAATGCCTAATAAAGCACCTGTCGTATCGAATAACATCACAAGTAAAATGGAGAAGACGACGCCATAAAGCCCGTAGTTAATAACATCCGCGATAGATGTGATTGGATTGGCGACTATTATCCCTTCAGGTAATGTAGGAGTGGAAACAAGACCATCCACTTCCAATTGGCCTGTAAAGAAAGCGATTATGGCAGTCACGATCATCCCGATGAATATCGCACCCTGTACATTACGTACGATCAGCACAATCGTAATGACCAGACCAACCAATGTAAGTGCCACACTAGGGTCCCTGAAGCTTCCAAGGGTGACTAGGTTGGATTCATGCTGTGTTACGACACCTGACAAGCGAAGTCCGATAAAGGTGATGAAAAGTCCGATTCCGGCACTGATTGCATGCTTTAAGTTATTGGGGATGGCCTCAATCAATTTTGAGCGGAAAGAGGTAAGTGATAAAAGGATAAAGATGATACCGGTAACAAAGACTGCCGAAAAGGCAACTGTGTATGAGATATCATGGGCTCCCAGTACCGAGTATGCAAAATAAGCATTCAATCCCATGGCCGGTGCTATGATAATTGGGTAATTGGCTAAAAGGGCCATGCATAGGGTACCGACTATTATTGCGATTATGGTTGCTGTGAATGCCTGGTCGAAAGGAACTCCGGCATCAGAAAGGATCATTGGGTTTACAACGATGATATAAGCCAGTGTTAAAAAGGTTGTAAGCCCCGCAAGTACTTCGGTCTTAATATTTGAATTCCGTTCTTTTAATTTAAACATGCGGTCACTCCTTTTTTATATAAAAAAAATCCTTGCAAAACTCTACAAGGATAAGATGCTTACCCTTTTTCAAGTAAGCAGCTCGATAGTATGGATAATAAAACCTTATAAATTATATTAGAAAAATAACTAAAGTACAATAGCATGAAAAATTTTAAGTGACAGGTTTTCTCGAAAATAGATAATGATATACTAACAAATAGCTTAGACTAAGAAAAATGACCTTTAGTGAAGGAAGTGTACCCATTTCCTGAAGTTGGTTTACCAGTCAATAAAATGAAGAAATTCAGAAAGTAGGCAAATACATGACAAAATTCATCGACCTTGGCGTCAGCCCGGCGATTAACATGATATTAAAGCAAATAGGAATATCCAACCCCACCCCCATACAGGAGAAATCGATACCGGATATCCTTGCTGGAAGAGATGTCATCGCGAAGGCGCAGACGGGAACGGGGAAGACCTTGGCGTTTTTGCTGCCAATCCTGGAAAAAGTCGATCCTGCTGCATCCCACATACAATCCCTGATCGTCACGCCAACCAGAGAATTGGCTTTGCAAATCACAGCCGAATTGAAAAAATTCGCCAATGAAATCGAAGGACTTCAGGTGCTTGCAGTTTATGGCGGACAGGATGTCGAGCAGCAAATGAAAAAGCTGACAAGAAATATTTCTGTTGTGGTTGCCACACCAGGCAGGTTATTAGATCATTTAAGAAGGGGCACCATTGACCTTTCCCAAACTCAAACACTTGTGCTGGATGAAGCTGATCAAATGCTCCATATTGGATTTTTACCAGAAGTGGAAGAAATCATGGGTCAGCTTCCAGAGGAGCGCCAAACGTTGCTCTTTTCAGCGACGATGCCTGAACAAGTGCATCAATTGGCTAAGCGCTACATGAATAAACCATTAACCGCCGCTGTGAAGGCTGAGCAAGTAACGGTTGAGCAAATCAGACAGCTTGTCATCGAAACGACCGATCGTGCCAAACAGTCTTCATTAATTAATATAATTAAAGAAGAACAGCCATACCTGGCGATCATATTTTGCCGTACAAAACGTCGCGTTTCAGTTTTGAATGATGCCCTCAAGGCAGCTGGATTCAATTCTGAAGAACTCCATGGGGACCTTTCACAGGCAAAGCGGGAACGCGTCATGAAAAACTTCAGGGATGCCAAGCTTCAATATTTAGTGGCAACGGACGTTGCTGCACGAGGACTTGATGTAGAAGGTGTGACACATGTATTCAATTATGATGTTCCCGAGGACGCTGAAAGTTACATCCATCGAATTGGCCGTACAGGACGAGCGGGTGAAAATGGCTTGGCTGTAACCTTCATTGCCACGAAGGATCTTCAGCTTTTAAGCGATATAGAAAAAGGGATCTCCATGAAAATCGAAAGAAAGACGATTGAAGGAGTGAAAATGTTCCAACCTGATGAGGTGGGACAAAAAAAGAAACGTTATGATGATAATGCTGAAGTGGGTACCCGCCGACCGCATTCAGGAGGGGGAAGGCGCCATCGGGAACGGATAGATACGAGAGGACCGAATCGAGGCAGTCACCGTTCTGTAAATCAAGCGGACAATCGTGAAATCGAGAGGGAGAAACCACGGGGAGGCCGGATGGAAAACAGCCGCGGACCTAAACGTGAGGATTCACGGGGAGGCCGGATGGAAAACAGCCGCGGACCTAAACGTGAGGATTCGCGGGGAGGCCGATCGGAAGACAGCCGTGGACCAAAGCGTGACAATCCACGAGGAGATCAAAGAGACAGCCGTAGAGCAAACAGTGCACAAGGGCCAAGTAATCTTAGGGGTGGATCAGGCAGCAGCCCCAATAGAGGGAGAAACCGGTAAAAGGGGGAGACTGGAGTGGAAAAGCCTTGGTTGGCAGAATATCCAGTTTCGTTGGAGCTTGCAGGAAAATTAATCATGCTGCAGTTTCCGGAAATTGAGTTGAAAGAGATCAAGCAGCTTGGGGAGGGGTTCGATAATACGGTCATACAAATCAATGGGCAATTTGTATTCCGTTTCCCTCGCCGCCCTATTGCAGTTACGTTGATTCAGTTGGAAAATCAGCTTTTGCCTTCAATTGCAGGGACTTTTCCGCTTGATATCCCTGAACCAATCTTTTTTGGGAAACCAAGTACACTATATCCTTATCCTTTTACCGGTTATAAAATGGTAAAGGGACACTTGCCTGTAGAAGGAACAAAAGCAAAGAAGTCTGAATCGGCAAAAAGATTTGCCCATTTTTTGAAAGTTGTTCACCTTTTCCCTGTAGAAAGGGCTAAGCATTTAGGTGTACAGCCTGATGGGATGATGAGGCTTGATGTATCCTATCGCAAGAAGTCGCTAATGGAAAATGTCTCAAATCTAATAAAGCTAGGATACTTTGAACAAGCTGATGCGGTTAAAGATTTTGTTGGAGGGCTAGGCGAGTTGGGTGCTCCGCAACCGAGTTCACTCGTTCATGGAGACATTCATATCCGAAATGTTTTACTTGATGACGAAGGCGTTCTTACAGGTATCATTGATTGGGGAGATGTGCATATCGGAAACCCTGCCATTGATTTATCCTTTTTATATAGTTATTTCCCAAGAGAAGCGCGCCGAGGCTTTTTTGAAATCTATGGTGAAATCGAAAAAGAAACGGAGAGCTTAGCCAGGTTCAGAGCAATATATATGCTTGTTACATTACTCGTTTATGGCATTGATCGCCATGATGAAGAGCTGATAGCCATTACGAGTATCGGTTTGAAATTTGCTATAGAAGAATAATTGTAATGCTCTTTTGATGTCTAGGAGGTTCATATGAAGGCAAGTTATTATCATACAATCACATTAATGGGGAACATGTTGGAACAAGCTAATATTCCTTATCAATATACAGGTCAACCTGCTCTGTTCGTGCAAGGAGTGGATATTGATAATTATGAGAACATCGTCATTGATGTACAATGGGATCTTTTTGATGAGGCATTAGATCTTTTTTCCGAATACTCCCCGACAAAGCCTGAAAAAAGTCCTGAGACTGCCTCTTTTCAAATGGATGTCGAGGGGATTTCTGTCACTGTCCACTGCAGGTTTAACACGACCATTAAAACTGACCCTTATCGTTTGTCTATAAAGATGGGGGATATGGAGGTATGGTGCAGGTCGTTGTACAGTTATTTATACGATGAAGAAATGAGAAGGTACAGTGCCGAGATTCATGCTTACTTATTTGCCGAGCAGAAAGGGTTCACAGCGGAAAATGAACAGGCGTGGAACCAGAATAATTACTTAGCGCTTGTCAATCGTTATGGAAATCCTGCGGAACTGGCATCGAAAATCAAGCAAAACCCAAAATGGAGACTGCACCCTTTTTATAAATATATGGGGGACATATCCGGTAAAAAAATTACTCATTTGATGGGGTCGAACGGTGTCAAAGCAGTTGCGATGGCCATATTGGGAGCCACAGTGAAAGTTGTTGATTTTTCCCAGGAAAACGCAACGTTTGCAAATGAGCTGGCAAATGGGTCCGATGTCTCCATCGAGTATATTGTTTCCGATGTGCTTTCATTACCGTCGGAACATGAATCAGGGAATCAGGATTTGATCTTAATGGAGCTTGGCGTGCTTCACTATTTAATCGATCTCCAGCCGTTATTTGAAAAAATTAAATCGATGTTGAAACCCGGAGGCCGATTCGTACTGCATGAATTTCACCCGATTTCAACAAAGCTCATTACTTCGAATGGCAAAAAGCATAAGATAACAGGAAACTATTTTGCACCGGCAATCGAAAATAATGAGGTCGCTTTTTCCAAGCATATGCCGGATGAGGAAAAAGGGAGCCTTTCAAGAGTTGTACAGCGTAAATGGACAATCGGGGAACTTATAACGTCAATAGGTCAATCAGGGCTTGTTATTAAAGTACTCGAGGAAGAACCGAATCATAAAATCCACGATATTGGACTTCCGAAAACATATACATTGGTGGCGGAACGAGTTTAAGCTGCTGTTAAGGAAATAATGCTGACTGAATGAGTCTTTTCAGTCAGCTTTTTATTTACTTCATAATAAAAGGGGATGCCGCGTTCTGCGACATCCCCTAAAAAAAATTAATTTTGAGCCGACCATTCTTCTACATCCCATACTTTGGTAACCCAATCTTCATAGAAGTCAGGTTCATGGCATACGAGGACAATCGTTCCTTTATACTCTTTCAATGCACGTTTCAGTTCTTCTTTTGCAACTACATCCAAATGGTTAGTCGGTTCATCGAATAACAGCCAATTGCTTTCGGTAAGCATAAGTTTACACAGACGTACTTTTGATTGTTCACCACCGCTTAAATGGCTCATTGGACGTGTAATGTGCTCGTTTTTCAGACCGACACGGGCAAGAATGGCACGTACCTGTGGTTGGTCTAGATGCGGGAATGCATTCCACACTTCATCGATTGGTGTCGTATTGCCTGCTTTGACTTCCTGTTCAAAATAAGAAGAAAAAAGGAAATCGCCAAGTGATCTTTTGCCGCCTAGAGGATCAATTTTGCCCAAAATCGTTTTTAAAAGAGTGGATTTTCCAACTCCATTACAGCCGACCACGGCGATTTTTTCTCCCCGTTCGATTGTCATGGACAACTTCGGAAGCAATGGGCGGTCATATCCAATTTCCAAATCCTCACCTTCAAATACATAACGGCTGCTCGCACGTGATTCTTTAAAGTCAAAGGTAGGTTTCATTGCAGTTTCTGGACGATCGATACGTTCCATGCGATTCAATTGCTTTTGACGGCTCTTTGCCCGACCGGTCGTTGAGTAACGGGCTTTATTTTTTGCAATGAAATCTTCTTGCTTTTTAATGAATTCACGCTGTTTTTCATAGGCATTGATGTGCTGATTTTTATTCAATTCGGCAAGCTCAAGGAATTTTTCATAAGTTGCCGTGTAACGGGTCAGTTTTGAAAATTCAAGATGGAAAATGATGTCGACGACGCCGTTCATGAACTCGGTATCATGCGAAATTAATAAGAAAGCATTAGGATATTCCTTTAGGTAGCTGCTCAGCCAGCGGATATGCTCTACATCCAAGTAGTTCGTCGGTTCATCAAGGAGCAGTACTTCAGGCTGTTCCAAAAGTAACTTGGCTAGTAAAACTTTTGTCCGTTGTCCACCGCTTAGGGCAGAAACGTCACGGTCCAATCCGATTGCATCCAACCCTAAACCGCGTGCCGCTTCTTCAATTTTAATATCCAGATTGTAAAAACCACCGGCTTCAAGCTTGTCCTGGATTTCACCCATTTGTTCCAAGAGTTCTTCAAGTTCTTCTGGAGTGGCTGTCCCCATTTTCTCTGTTACTTCATTCAATGCTTTTTCCTGCTCGAATAAAGGTAAGTATGCATCCCTTAAGACGTCGCGAATCGATTTACCTTTAGAAAGTATCGTATGCTGATCTAGATATCCATATTCGACACCAGGTGTCCATTCCACCCGGCCATCATCATGGATAAGCTGTCCTGTAATGATATTCATCATCGTTGACTTTCCGACACCATTTGCCCCGACCAGACCAACATGTTCGCCGGCCATCAGGCGGAAGGAAACATCCTTGAATAAGGTGCGGTCGCCAAAGCTGTGTGCTAATTTATCTATAGAAAGTAAGCTCATTTATATTGAACCTCCCAATTAATTTGAAAAAATCCCTACGTTTCATCATACTAAAATCTGCACGGGATTGCTATCTAATCTATTAATTTACATATATGCCCTTTGGTGACAATCGAGCCCTTGGCAGGGAAAATCGTAATGATGAATATAGGATCGACACCTGTTGGACCTGTTTTTGGATGCCATGCCTATGCATTATCGCCCTGTCATAAATTATGTGAGATAATAGAGAAATCAGTTTAAAAGGGAAGGATGTTTACTATGAGTAAAACAGTCGTACTGGCCGAGAAGCCTTCGGTCGGAAGAGATATAGCAAAAGTGCTGAATTGCGGGAGAAAGGGTAATGGTTTTTTTGAAGGCGATCAGTATATCGTCACATGGGCTCTAGGTCATTTGGTGACACATGCAGATCCGGAAACTTATGATGAAAAATATAAAACTTGGCGCCTTGAGGACCTGCCCATGTTGCCGAATTCTTTGAAATTGGTCGTGATCAAGCAATCAGGCAAGCAATTTCAATCAGTTAAAACACAGCTGAACCGCAATGATGTCAAGGATATCATCATTGCAACAGATGCAGGCCGTGAAGGGGAACTTGTTGCACGCTGGATTCTCGAAAAAGCGAATGTGAAGAAGCCAATCAAGCGGCTTTGGATTTCCTCTGTAACGGATAAAGCGATCAAAGATGGATTTAAAAAGCTGAAGGATGGCAAGGAGTATGAAAATCTATTTGCCTCTGCTGTGGCCAGAGCGGAAGCGGACTGGATCGTTGGGATGAACGCGACACGCGCTCTTACAACCAAGCACAATGCCCAGTTATCCTGCGGTCGGGTCCAAACGCCGACACTTGCGATGATTGCAAAAAAGGAAGAAGAAATAAAACAATTCCAGCCTAAGAAATATTATGGCGTTTCGGCAAATGCAGAATCCGATTTGCGCCTAATCTGGCAAGATGCCCAATCAAAAGATATACGCACATTCGATAAAGCCAAGGCAGAAAAGGTTCTAGCAGCCGTGAAGGGGAAAAAGGCAGAAGTGGTGGAAGTGAACAAAGCCCATAAGAAAAGTTTTGCCCCTTCTTTATATGATTTAACGGAACTTCAACGGGACGCCAATAAGAAATTCGGCTATTCGGCGAAAGAGACATTATCGATCATGCAGCGCTTATATGAAAGCCATAAAGTCTTGACGTACCCAAGGACGGATTCACGCTTTTTATCAACGGATTTAGTTGATACGCTAAAAGAAAGATTACAGGCCGTCAGCATTAAACCATATGCCCAGTATGCATCGAGGATCCTGCGCAGTCCGATTAAGGCCAATAAATCGTTCGTGGATGATAGTAAGGTATCGGATCATCATGCAATCATCCCCACTGAGCAAACGCCGCTACCGGGAAAACTGAGCGACAAAGAATCGAAAATCTATGATCTGGTCGTTAAAAGGTTCCTTGCCGTATTGATGCCGCCTTTTGAATATGAGCAAACGACCATAACCGCGAAAATGGGGCAGGAGACGTTCATGGCAAAAGGGAAGGTCGTCCTGAAATCAGGCTGGAAGGAAGTCTATGATCATCAATTTGATGAGGAAGAAGCTAAAGATGGCCTTGCCGAGCAACTGCTTCCGAACGTTCAAAAAGGTGACAGTTTAACCATTTCGACTGTGAAACAAACAGAGGGTGAAACGAAACCGCCGGAACCATTCAATGAAGGCTCACTTCTTTCGGCAATGGAAAATCCTGCTCGTTTCATGACAGGGGAAAGCAAAGAACTCATCAAGACTCTGGGTGAAACTGGCGGGATTGGGACTGTTGCAACGCGTGCTGACGTTATTGAAAAACTGTTCAATAGCTTCCTGATCGAAAAGAGAGGGAAGGGCCTTCATGTTACTTCGAAAGGAAAACAACTCCTTCAATTGGCACCTGAAGACTTACGATCTCCAGCACTGACAGCTCAATGGGAGCAAAAGTTAACAGCAATTGCAAAAGGAAAGCTAGCAAAACAGGCTTTCATCGGCGATATGCGCGCCTACGCTAAAAATATCGTTCATGAAATCAAAAATAGTGACCAAAAATTCAAGCATGATAACGTGTCAGGAACGAAATGTCCTGATTGCGGCAAGCTGATGCTTGAAGTGAATAGTAAAAAGGGAAAAATGCTTGTCTGTCAAGATCGTGAATGTGGCCACAAAAAAGGTGTTTCACGTGTAACAAATGCCAGGTGTCCACAATGTCACAAAAAGATGGAAATGCGCGGTCAAGGAGAAGCACAGACATTCACATGTAAATGCGGTTTTCACGAAAAACTTTCTTCTTACAATAAACGAAGAGGGCAAACTAAAAATCAAAAAGTATCAAAAAATGAAGTCTCCAATTATATGAAAAAGCAAAATAAAGAAGAGCCGATCAATACTGCATTAGCGGATGCTTTGGCCAAATTGAAATTCGATAAATAAAAGAAATAGGTCCTTCACTATTAGTTTT
Source organism: Peribacillus sp. YIM B13482 (assembly GCF_042787975.1). Classification (NCBI taxonomy): domain Bacteria; kingdom Bacillati; phylum Bacillota; class Bacilli; order Caryophanales; family Bacillaceae; genus Peribacillus; species Peribacillus sp. YIM B13482. Next base: position 95,705 of record NZ_JBHZPF010000007.1, on the reverse strand, counting down.
TATAGTGAGGGCTCTTTTTGTGGGATTATTTGCATGGGCAGAGTGGGCATAATCCTTGCAGTTTTCTGCTTCCGCAGGGCCATCTTTCCTGACAATAAGATTGCCGCTTAATGAAGTGGCGAAATTCATAAAAAAAGACAGTGGAAAGGGATGGAGCATTCACTCCATCCCTTTCCATATATCGCGGCTACGACTAAATTTCATTCAGTACGGTCCCTTGCAATTCATATTCAAGTGTTTTATCAGTTTTTTTTGTGTGTTTATCCGAATCCACTAGTGTAAGCGTACAGAATGGTTGCTGATCACCCGGACTGAAAATTGCTTCATCATTCTCTTTGTTCCATTGGCTTCTGATTGTACTCATCGTGCACATCATCTCCTTTGGTGAGAATGTCTTACAGTATTTGTATACCCGGATGGGACAGGTTCAAACATTTCTTTTTAAAAAAGTGTAATTATATACCAGCTGTAATGTATATCCATTATTTTTCTGCAGATATTTATCGAAATAAAAAAATGAATATGAATTAAATGGTTAAATTCATAATATATTGTTCGCCGATATTTCCAAACTTTCTCAAACCCGTATCATGAAATCCAGCCCTAACATACAGCTTTTGTGCGGGGATGTTCTTATGATTGACAGCTAATACAATTTCATCGCAATTAGGAAATTCTGATTTAACAAACTCGTCCAGTAGGAGCATGCCTTGTTTTGCATAGCCTTTTCCCTGCTGCTTATAATCAACTGATAATGCGGTCAGCAATATGGCATTGGGGTTAGTCGAATATTCTTTTACGCGATCTGTTGAATGCAGTAAAAAGAAACCCACAGGTTCATCATCACTTAAAATGACAATACGATGCTGCCCTTTTGTTACGTCTGTAAACTTGTTTGGCAAGGCAGTAAATAGACCTTGTTCTTCAGGCAGTTCAAACTGATTTAGCTTTTCGGAATATTCATCTGAAAAATGCTTTAACTCAACGAAATTTACCTTTTCCATAAAATGCTCCCCCTGACCCTTCTTCTACATATTACCATTACGAAGCCGGCTATCTTCTTAATTTAAATAATTAGTGCCATTTAAAATTAATGTTCACTGAATGTTCAAGAATGGTAATATTTTAGATTTTTAATTATTATTTACCATCCAATTTCAAAGATTTATCCGATACATATCATGATAACTACAATTTGAATTCAAAAAAGGGAGGTAAAGCAGAAAGCTTTATCAGACGAATCAAATGTTAATTCTGAAGGACCTACAACAATAGAATTAAGCGATGGTTCATCTGTTGAACTTAGTTCAACAGATGAAGTTGATAACAGTAATTCAAGAAGCATACAGGCTCTGGCAATTACCTCTACAAAGATGGGGCCATGGCGTCATGAACCTAAAGATTATGGAGAAAGATTGTATACTGCTTGGGTTAAATTAAAAAGTGTAGGGGTGGTTGTTGCTACCTTAAAATTAGGTAATCATTATTCTGTTGGTAATTATGGGTTGAAAATGAGATATTGTTCTGTAGCAGGAACAAAAGGTCTACTTGGTCAAATGTAGATGCTTCATGTGATGTTACTGATTCAAAAGCTGAAAAAATAGGTTATGATATGAATGCTGTAGGAAATTATAAATTGAGTGGTAGCGTTTCTAATGGCTATGTAAGTCTTACTAGTTCTCTCAAACTTACTCTTTTAAATAAAAATAGTAAATATGCTCGTGTTTATCAAAAATATTCATATAGAGACTAAAATTTTTAATGGAGTTGAATTAAAATGAATGTATCGCCTTCTTATTTTATATTTGGTTTAATAAACATGATTTTAATGATTGGAGCTATACCAGCTATCATATACGCTTTATATTTATTAAGAAAAATTTCAAAAAAATAAAGTGAAAAAGGAAGAGGGACTTTTGTAGTCCCTCTTCCTTTTTTTGTGCCTTTGTTTCTTCAGCCAATTACAATAAGGGTCATTAATCCCCTCCAACTTGATCGAGTAGATATTAATGAGATTCTTCTAACTGGTTCTATGTTTCATGCTTGGCTCCATCGTGCAGGTTACATGGACCCAAAAGCGACTAGTTTTTTCATTTCATAAAAGACGGATGATAAACAGATAAGTATTCCGTTAGGTACCTAATGTGCCGTACATATTCGCCCAATGTTCGCTGTCGGACACCTTCAGCAACTTTTGCACGGAGAAAAATATCTAAGGCTTCTTGCAGTGTGTATTCAATTGTGAAACTTTCCGTAGTCTTACTGGTCAATTTCCGTTCCTTTAACGCTGTTCCACGCTGTTTAATAACGTGTTTTTTCATAAAAAAAGCACCTCCAGACATAGAAAGATAATAGTGAAATGGAATATCACTGTTTCCTACGTACAGAAGTGCTTTTATCCTACATACAATTTACGGCTTTTACGGTCATGCCAACAGAAAAAAACCCTGCTACAACACGGAGAAACCGCATTATAACAGGGCTTATAAACTTTAGCGTCCCAGATAGGAATCGAACCTACGACCTACAGCTTAGGAGGCTGTCGCTCTATCCTGCTGAGCTACTGGGACATATAAAAAAGTCGACGACTTATTTATTATATTTCTTATAGGCAAACTTTTCAAGTTAATAGCAATAATAATTATGAAAAAAAACATCTAGACGCTTAGGGGGCACTCAGCTCTCCTGTTTCCTTACTCTTCATTAAATGGAATACTTTATTATTTCCTGGTTTTCTGGTACTATAATGCTAGAAAAAATTAGGAGAATGATAGTGGGGAATTATAGAGTTTTATGGATGGTGACGCTGCTGGGGATTTTAATTTTACCGGCATGCTCACAAGGGATTTTAGAGGGTATAGGCACAAAGACGGCTGCGCCGATCACGGAAGATAACATTGAAGTGGCTGCAGCAGCGGAGAATGACACTGGGCAGGATTCGGAGGACGAATTATATACTGAACGAATCGATACGAGAGACTGGATAACGGCCGAGTCCGCGGTACAGCTTCCAATATTGATGTATCATAGCATTTCTGAAGGCAATGGCCTTCGGGTACCAAAAGAGGAATTCCGATTACAAATGACTTGGCTTCGGGAAAATGGTTACTATACATTATCCCCTGAAGAAGCATTTCTCGTTTTAACCGAAAATCGGATGCCGAGTGAAAAGTGTGTCTGGCTTACTTTTGATGATGGCTATACAGATAACTACACGGACGCTTTCCATATACTAAAAGAATATGATATGAAAGCGACTGTCTTCATGATCGGGAAGTCCATCGATAAAGGTCATCACCTGACTGAAAATCAAATGATGGAGATGAGCGGGAATGGGATTTCGATCGAAAGCCATACTATCAACCATTTGGAGCTGAACCGAATGACGGCAGAGCAGCAAGAAGCGGAAATGGTCCAGTCAAAGGATCTGTTCGATCGTATCCTGCAACAGGACACGACAGTGCTTTCCTATCCAGTTGGTCGTTATAATGAAGAGAGTCTCAGGCTTTCAGAAGAAGCTGGATACAAGATGGCAGTCACTACTGAACCTGGAGGAGCTTCAAGGGACCAAGGGATGTATGCCTTGCATCGAGTTCGGATTTCACCTGGATTATCAGTCGATGGGTTCGCGTCGCTGATAGAAAATGCTTCAAATCATTGAAAATGGACGGTGCATTTCAAACTTGTTCAGAAAAATCATATAATAATCGATTCTTACATGGTGTATAATGAAGGCAGTGAAAATTATATACATATGAACGATTTGGTGTCTTAATGACTTAAAAGGGAAGTTGGTGAAATGCCAGCGCGGTCCCGCCACTGTATTTGGGAGCTGACGGCTGTGTACCACTGTATGGGATATGGGAAGGTGCCGTTGACGATGACCATGAGCCAGGAGACCTGCCAAGATTCGTACACCTGTAACCTACGCGGATGGGAAGGTGTGTGGCAGACCCTAAGAGTCCGTAATGATATTGTTGCCATACAAGCATCTTCCGTTTAACGGGAGGTGCTTTTTGTTTTGGGTGCATCTTCCGAGATTATTAGGTGAAGAAATTAAATGAAAAGATTGTGGGGAATGAAAATGAAGAAGATTTTTGGTTTGATATTGTTGATGTTGCTTACTGCAGGCATGATGGTTGGCTGCAGTGGCGCTACTGATGAAGGAAAAGAAAAGCAGCAAACGAATCATGCTCAACACGACGCTTTCCCGATTACGATTAAAGATGCAACGGGCGAAAAAGTAACGATAGAACAAAAACCGAAGAAAATCGTTACGTTGATACCAAGTAATACAGAAGTGGTATTTGCACTTGGTTTAGGTAAAAAGGTCGTTGGTGTATCCGACAATGATAATTACCCGGAAGAAACGAAAAAAATTAAAAAAGTTGGCGGAATGGAAATGAACACGGAGCTGATTGTCTCCATGAAGCCCGACCTTGTTCTTGCCCATGCATCAAGTGCCCATAATTCGAATGAGGGTTTAAAGCAGCTTAAGGATGCTGGAATAGATGTCCTTGTAGTCAATGATGCACAAAGCTTTGACCAAGTCTATGAATCTATTGAAATGATTGGAAAGGCAACGGGAGAAAATGATAAGGCAAGCGAAATCGTTACGGATATGAAAACAAAGCTCAAGGATATTCAGGAAAAAGCCAAATCCGTTAAAGAAGCGGATAGGAAGACCGTTTTAATTGAGGTTTCGCCATCACCGGATATATATACACCTGGAAAAAATACCTTCATGGATGAAATGCTTCATATTATTTCAGCGGATAATGCTGCTGCTGAATTGGACGGCTGGGCAAAAATTGATGAAGAGTCAATGATTGCTGCAAATCCGGATGTCATCATTACAACGTATGGTAATTATACAAAAGATCCAGTAAGTGAAGTGACAGGCCGAAAAGGATGGCAAGACGTAAATGCCGTTAAGAATGGCCAAGTCTTTGATGTCCCTTCTGACTTGGTGACCCGTTCCGGTCCACGCTTAATAGAGGGAGTAGAGGAACTTGCCAAATCAGTCTATCCGAACCTATTTGACAACTAAATGGACGTTTGCTTATTTAATTGCGTTGTTATTTTTGTTATTTGCAATGACGATAGGCATTTCCTTTGGTTCGGTGCCAGTTCCGATTTCCGTACTTATACAAATAATCGGCAAGGAGATTTTTCACTTGCCGATTTCTGCTGATCCGGATGTGATGCTTACGAATATCGTGATGAACATCCGCTTGCCGCGTGTGTTGCTTGCGGGTTTGGTTGGGGCATCACTTGCGATTGCGGGTGCAGCTTTTCAGGGACTGCTCCGGAACCCGCTCGCTGATCCTTACACATTAGGTATTTCTTCAGGAGCATCGGTCGGCGCCGTATTGACAATATTCTTGAATATATCACTGCCATTCATCGGTTTATATACTCTTCCGGCATTGAGCATCTTATGTTCAGTACTCACGATGTTCTGCGTACTGACTTTTGCAAAAAAAATGGATCGATCGATGAAAGTGGAAACGATCATTTTAACGGGAATCATTTTCAGCTCGTTTTTAAGTGCCTTCATTTCATTGATGATTGCGCTGACGGGTGATGAATTAAGACAAATCATCGGCTGGCTGATGGGAAGCGTCTCAATGCGCGGATGGAATTATATCGTAATCATTTTGCCGTTTTTTATTATTGGTTCGTTGACCTTGATCATGAATGCAAGCGAATTGAATGCGATGACTTTCGGGGAAGACCGGGCAAAACACTTAGGTGTGAACGTGAAGCGGCGGAAAATGTGGATCTTGATAGCCGGTTCGACATTGACAGGGGCAGCCGTTGCCGTTTCAGGGGCGATTGGCTTTGTAGGATTGGTCATTCCTCATTTTGTCCGGAAGATTTGGGGACCTGACCATAAACATTTGCTTCCGTTGTCATTGCTGGTAGGAAGCGGATTCTTAATATTGGCGGATTTTGTAGCACGAACGATCATTGCCCCATCGGAACTGCCGATCGGGGTGATCACCTCACTTATCGGGGCACCGGCATTTGCGCTGATTTTATTAAAGAGACGGAGAGAAGGGTAAAAACGGATGCTTGAAGTAAAAGGGTTAACAGGTGGATATGACAACAAAACTGTTTTGGACTCTGTCTCTTTTGATGTACATAAAGGGGAATTATTCGGGATCCTTGGTCCTAATGGCAGCGGAAAAACGACGCTTTTAAGCATGCTTAGCGGGGTGCTTAATTATAAGGACGGAAGCGTACGGTTAAGAGGCAGGGATTTGAAGGAATATTCATCAAAACAACTTGCACAGGTCATTGCCGTGCTCCCTCAACATTCCTCATTAGCTTTCTCCTATACAGTAAAAGAGACGGTCTCACTTGGGAGGTATGCCCATCAAACGGGCTGGTTCCATAGTTGGTCCGCAGAAGATGAAATGATCGTCCAACGGGTTATGGAACAAACGGGAGTAGCGGATTTTCAGGATCTTCATTTTGAACGATTGTCAGGTGGGGAGAGACAACGGGTCTTGCTGGCACAGGCCCTTGCCCAGGAACCGGAAGTCCTTTTTTTGGATGAGCCTACAAACCATTTGGATCTTTCCTATCAAAAGGACCTTCTTGATCTAATGAGAAGAATGGCAAAAGAACAGGAGTTAACCGTTATTTCAATTTTTCATGACTTGAATTTGGCTGGATTATATTGTGATCGGCTTATGTTGCTTGAAAAAGGGCAAATTCAGGTTGTTGATGTGCCGAATGAAGTGCTCCAGAAGGAACGGATTCAAGGTGTATATCATACGACGATTGAAAAACATCCACATCCCGCACTTCCGAAACCTCAAATGTTCATCGTTCCGGAGAAGCATGGCAATGACACTCTCCCATTGGAAATTGATGAATCTTATCTGACAGTGGGACCTGAGATGATTCAATTGAATTCTCCGATCCCGCTTAGAACGATGTCTTCTGGAGTGACCGGTTCGGGTACGGGCTGGCATAAATATTTCGTGAATAGGCATGTCCATCATGATTATGACTGCAGGGATCATCATGTTGAAATGGCCGGCTATTTAAGAACTCATGGATTTGAACCGCAAGAAACGGTGGGGATGATGACAGCCGTCTTTCTCGATACGGTTGCCTTCAAGTTAATGAGAGCTGAAGATTTCTCGGTTTTTATCATCGTGACGGCTGGTGTAGGGAATGCCATCGACGCTTCTTTATCTGACCGGCATTCTTGGAGTGCCGCTCCAGGAACCATAAATACATGGATATTCATAAATGGACATTTGGCAGAAGAGGCTTTCATACACAGCATAGTTACTGCAACCGAGGCAAAAGTAAAAGCGCTTCATGATTCGCATGTCATGGATAAGGTGACGAATACATGTGCAACAGGAACATCGACCGACAGTATTTTGATTGCAGCGTCCCAAAGAGGGAAGGTGCTTCAATATGCAGGCACCATCACTCCGCTAGGGAAGCTGATCAGTCGCGGTGTATATGATTGCACAGTGGAAGCCTTAACGAATAATCGGAAACGGGTTGAGGATCTATGATTTACCATCATCTTATTGCAGTTACACTGGCGTTTTTCCTTGATTTATTAATTGGTGATCCGCCAAATTGGCCGCATCCAGTTAAATGGATAGGAACGATGATAAGCAAGTTGGATCAGGCATTCAATAGAGGGGCATATAAGAAACGGAATGGACTCTTCATGTTGATCATCGTCTTATCGATGGTGATATTGATTACAGGTCTAACCGTCTACTTGGCTTATCGGATCCATCCGCTTGCAGGTATCCTTTGGGAAGCTGTTGTCATTGCCACTACGATAGCTCAGAAGGGCTTAAAGCAAGCTGGAATGGATGTGTGCCATCCGCTGAATGAACGGGATTACCCTGAAGCGAGGCTAAAACTTTCCTATATCGTGGGCCGTGATACTGCTGATCTTGATGAATCCGAAATCGTCAGGGGGACGGTAGAAACCGTAGCAGAAAATACCAGTGATGGTGTTACTGCCCCAATGTTTTGGGCAGCTGTTGGCGGTGCGCCGCTCGCGATGGTGTACAGGGCAATTAATACCTGCGATTCCATGGTTGGGTACAAAAATGATAAATATGGGCAATTTGGCTGGGCTTCAGCTAAGCTCGATGATATCGTGAACTGGATTCCCAGCCGCCTCACTGGGTTCCTGATGTTGCTGAGCTCAAAATCCGGCTATCATGGATTTGGTGCTAGATGGAAGATATTATTCAATGATGCTAAAAAACATCCAAGTCCGAATAGCGGGTGGTGTGAAGCAGGCGTTGCTGCCATTTTGGGAATACAGCTAGGCGGCCGGAATATGTACAAAGGAATTGTTTCCGACCGTGCGAGGATGGGCGTTCCGCTTGTTCGATTAGAAGCAAAACATATACCAAAAACGATTACCATCATGCATCGGTCATCTTTTCTATTTCTACTGATGCTATGGCTAGGGGGACTTATTCTTGACATTACCTTCTCATGGCTCTAATCCTCATTATCTTTACGAAGCGCTGGAAATCGAAATGCCTGAATCTGTTCTCGATTTCAGTGCTAACATCAACCCATTGGGTCCGCCTTTACGTATAAAGGAACAGTGGCCTAGATTTTTCGAAGGAATCTTACATTACCCAGATCCGCATGCCATTGAACTGACAAAATCAATTGCCAAAAAAGAAGCGCTTCCTGAGCAATCCGTTTTGGTGGGTAATGGTGGTGCAGAAATAATCATGTTGGTAGCGAACAGGTTAACCAATCAAAGGGTGTTGATCATTCAGCCGGCATTTGCGGAATATGCAGAAGCTTGTTTGGCAGCAGGATGTGAGGTCGATTTTCATCAGCTTGATGCACCTGAGTGGCAACTGGACTTGGATCGGTTGATTCCTAGATTATCCGAATATGATGCAATTTTCTTATGTACGCCTAATAATCCGACGGGTGTTTCATTTAAGAAGGATGAAGTTAGGGAATTGATCTTTGAATGTCAAAAAGCGGATTGCCTGGTTGTCATGGATGAGGCTTTTTATGATTTCACGGAAGATGCCTTTACTTATGCTTCTTTAATCAATGAATTTCCACATTTACTCATTCTAAGATCAATGACTAAAATCTTTGCAATTCCGGGTTTGAGACTAGGCTATTTGCTTGCGGCACCTGACATCATAACCCGTGTAAGAACTTATAAACCGCATTGGAGCGTCAACCATGTTGCATTGGAAGTAGGGAAAATCTGTCTTGCTGAAGAAGCATATATGAGAAAAACAAGAGGCTATATTCAATTGCAAAAGCAGAAACTATTCCGGTTTTATGAGGAACAAGGGTTGAGTGTCTCTGATAGCGCAGTTAATTTCTATTTAGTGAAAGATGAATCCTTATCCCTTTTTCCCTTTTTGCTAAAAAAAGGAATAGTACCGCGCCATACCTATAATTTCCCGGGGTTGGATGGAAAGTGGCTTCGGTTTGCAGTGAAGAGTGAACGTGATAACGAAGCGCTGATGGAGGGGGTAAGACAGTGGAGAAAGCAAGGCTCTGTTTTATAACCGGGGGTGTCCGGTCCGGAAAAAGCAGTTTCGCGGAAAGTAAAGCCCTTGAATATGCACTTCAAACGGATGGGAACTTGCATTACCTCGCTTGCGGCCGTGTCAGTGATGTTGAAATGGGTGAACGCATCCTTAGGCACCAGAAAGATAGAGAAAGCTGCCCAATCGCCTGGAAGACTTCGGAATACGCAACGGATATTACACGAATAGGAGCGGACATTAATCAGGATTCAATAATCCTGCTCGATTGTCTGACAACCCTGCTTGATAACGAACTATTTGGCCCAGGTGTTCCGCTTGAAAAGGAGTTTTTACAAAGCGTTTTTTCAAAAATAATAACCGGGATCAATGAGATAAGAAAACGATCCAGCTGTTTAATAGTCGTGAGCAATGAATTGGTGCAGGAACCGATTTTCCAGAATGATTTCCTCCATATGTACGGAAAAACATTAGGCCTGCTTCATCAAACGATCGTCGGGCAGGCGAATGAAGCCTATCTAGTTGAATCGGGAATCCCATTGCGGAAGAAAGGGTGCATGCAGGAATGAACGCAGTGATTGGATTTTTAATTAACCTGCAGTTCTTTACAGTTTTTCCAATTAAGAAGCAGCTTCCTATGGAGAAGAAATATATACACCGTGCCATTCAAACCTTTCCACTAGTTGGTCTTTTACTAGGCTTGATATTGGGCGGTGTTTTATATGCACTAGTGGAATGGACCCCATTGTCATCGCTTGCAATTGCCTTTTTCCTTTGGTTTTTGACGATGGCATTAACGGGAGGTTTGCATCTCGATGGCTGGATCGATGCAAGTGATGCTTTTTTTTCCTATCAGGATAAAGAGCGGCGATTGGAAATCATGAAGGATTCAAGGACAGGTGCATTCGGTGTCATCTCCGTCATTGTCCTTTTGGCCGCCCGGTTCATATTTATCTATGAAATTGTCGAAAGGGTCAATGAATGGACATACTTCTTGATCATTGCCCTTCCACTCTTAAGCAAATGTGTGATGGGTTATTTACTTATCCGGATGCCACTGGCTAAAAAAGAGGGGCTCGGCGCTTTTTTTCAAAGTGCAGTAAAGAAAAGCAGTTTGCCCATTTATTTGCTGTACCTCCTTGTAAGTCTGGCGATCGCCTGGATCATCGATTCTAAGCTTGTCACCTTATTTTTCATCATGTGTCTGGCTGCACTGTTTTTCCTGTTTTATATAAAACGTAAAGTCATCAGTTGGTTCGGTGGGATAACGGGGGATGTACTGGGGGCATCCGTGGAAGGGGTTGAGCTTTGGTTATGGCTGATATTGTGGCTATTACACTACTTCGCCATGGGCTGACAGTAGCAAATGAGCGAAAGGCCTATTTAGGCTGGACGGATTCTCCATTAAGTACCGAAGGAGAAAAGGAAATTCTAGACTTAAGGGGCTCTTACCCACAGTATGAAAAAATTTACACGAGTGATTTGCCTCGTTGTGTGGAAACTGCAAGACTGCTGTTCCCAGATATAGTTCCGGTCAAAAACGCTTCGTTCCGTGAAATGAATTTCGGCAGTTGGGAAGGGCAGACGTATGATGATTTGAAGGCAGATGAAGATTATCTTAATTGGCTGGAACGTCCCATGGAGGCATTGGTGCCTGGGGGTGAAAGCTTTCCGGGATTTTCCGAACGTGTTAATAATGGCTGGAAACAATTGATTGCCTGTAAGGAGAACCGATTTGCCATAATGACACATGGTGGGGTAATTCGTGACTTATTGGTCCGTTATGCCCCGAAGGAAAAGAATTTTTTTGATTGGGGGATTTCCCATGGCAGGGGATATGAGCTGATATGGGAAGACCGGAACAGCTTAAGGAGGGGAGAACGATGCACTTTGTTACAGGGGGCGCCTATAATGGGAAAACTAAATGGGTAAAGCAATTGTATGGTCTGGAAAGTGATGTCCTTTGGCTATCCGGTTATCGAAAAGAACAGCCGGAATTGATTGATTTTCAAGGCAATACTGTTGTATTGCAGGGGTTGGATGCATGGATACAACAAGATGCAGAAAAGATGGATTCTGATTCGATTCGAAAAAGGTGGAAGGAAATCATGGCTGATTGGCGAATATGGGAGAAGGAAAGGGATGAACACCATTTCATTGTGATCGGCTCTGATATTTCCAAAGGCATTGTACCGATGGAAGCAAGTGATCGCAGATGGCGCGATGCCTGCGGATGGGTCTTTCAAGATGTAGCATCCATATCAAGGCGCGTTGACATCATTTGGTACGGAATTAACCAAAGAATAAAATAGAGGAGGTAATGGGATGAAAATCTATACACGTACAGGGGATAAGGGACAAACAAGCGTAATCGGAGGCCGGCTTGACAAGGATGACATCCGTGTTGAATCGTATGGAACAGTGGATGAAGTGAATAGCTATATCGGTCTTGCGGTGACTGAATTGGATCCCGCTATATTTACGGATGTATTGGCCGATCTAGAGAAAATCCAGCATGAGTTATTTGACTGTGGCGGTGATTTGGCAACTGTTTCCGAGAAGGCACCACAAAAGCTGACGGATGAGGCCATTACCTATTTGGAAGAACGAATAGATGCCTTCATACTCGAAGCGCCGGAATTGGAAAAATTCATCCTGCCTGGCGGCTCAAAAGCGGCTGCAACCATTCATATTGCCCGAACGGTTACACGCAGGGCGGAACGATTGGTCGTTTCATTGATCAAGTCGGGTGCAGCAGTTTCACCATTATCACTTCAATATTTAAATCGTTTGTCGGATTACTTTTTTGCTGTTGCACGTGTGATCAATTTCCGCCTTGGTGTGAAAGATGTGGAATATATCCGCAGTGCAAATGTATTCCGTGGAGGGAAAAGAAAGGAAAAAGAGTAAACATGGACGTAAGAAAAATTAGTGCAATCGCTGTATTCATTGCCTTATCGGCGGTGGGGGCGATGATTAAAATCCCTTCCCCAATCGGCAGCATCGCTTTGGATAGTTTTCCGGCCCTTTTGGCGGCTGTCATACTTGGCCCGGTATCGGGGGCTATTGTAGCGGGGCTTGGTCATATCATCTCAGCGTTCATCGGCAACATGCCACTTGGGCCATTCCATTTTTTGATCATGGCCGAAATGGCAGTCCTCGTATGGATGTTCGGCATTTTATATATACACGGGAAAAAAGTAGGCGCATTTTTCCTCTTCTTTATCTGTAATGCCTTCATCTTGGCGCTGCCTTTCGCCTTTCTGGTCAGCACGGGTTTTTACACGTTGCTTGTTCCGGGATTAACGGCGGCAACGGCGGTAAATGTAGTATTGGCAGCCATTTTACTGCCACGCTTGGAGCCTGTTTTGAAAAAAATGATTTTTAAAGATGGACTCACAGAATGAGTGATTCATTGATTTTACCATTTTCCGAATCAGATTCATTGATTGTTTCAAGTGATAATAGTGGCGGAATCGGTCTGAAGGAAAAAGATCTGGTCCATGTCCCTTATGAGGTCGTTGGATATTATTCCTTTCGGGTTGCCGTCATGGAATGTTTGGGCGTTGGCGGAAGTCCAGTATCCGTCGTTCTAAATAATTTCTGCGGTGATGAAGCCTGGGAAGACTTGACCAGGGGTGTCAGGGAGGGGCTGAAAGAATTGGGAATGGAGGGCCTCCCCATTACTGGCAGCACAGAAAGTAACATGCCGCTTCTTCAATCAGCAATTGGTCTTATGGTGATTGGTAAACGAAGGAATGAAGGTGCTATGAAGCAACATCCTTTACAGAAAATCGCTCTCATCGGCAGGCCGCTCGTTGGAGAAGAAGTTATGGATCAACAAGATTGGATCGCCCCATTATCTTTATATAAAAGCCTATGTGAAATGGAAGAAGTTCAGGCACTTCCAGTCGGTTCAAAAGGGATAGCGTATGAGTGGAAGCATCTGGACCCAAGTGGTGAAGATGTTTCTATCCATATAAGTAATAAAGTCGATATCAAAAAATCGTCTGGACCATCTACATGCTTCCTCATTGCTTATCCTGAACATCTGGAGGAAGAAATCAAGCTCCAATCCGGTCCTCTTTTTATTGGTGAATGATCATTTCATGAATGAATCAGGTATCGGGTTCCAGTTCACAATGAACTAGTTCGATGCTTTTTTCATTTAGGTATACATTTAATGCTTCATGAGAAAAGCGTTTGAATTCTCTATTATGTTATTTTTTCATTATAAAATATTATTCTGATTTTGCCTTATATACATAGAGAGATTATAAGGGGTTCCAAAGATTCGGGCTGGTTTAGGAATGACAAACAATCATAACGGTCTTTTTAATCAACATCAGACATGCAGCAGATGTCTAGTTTATTGATTTATGGCCAGTTCCAGGATTTTCTTGTTCATTATTATCCAAAAGCTAAATGTCGCCAATGGTTACTGCTTGCTTCCGTCATTTTAAGGATTGTCGCAGGTATGGATGTTCCGGATATTGCAGATGCTGTTCAGACAGGGGCAGTAATACTCCCGGCTTTCGGCATTACCTTAATCACGTTTTAAAGCAGGTTGGTGCTTTCGATGCCGTGTTTGCAGAAGAATGAATTGGCATGCCTTCATTTGAAAAACAATCAAAATAAAGAAGAAATAAACCAATTTATATCCGCCTGTCTTGCTCCAACCGCGTCCATTATTTTGATTATCGGAGCTGGCGAAATGTATTGATCATGAGTGGAGTCGTGAAGCCATTGCAAGTTAAGGGGCTTCCTTTGATATTTCACCGATTCTGTTTGGTAGTTATGATTCAAGAGGCCACAGGTTCAGCAACTGTCGTGATGACAGCTGCGGCAGGTAGTGTACTGCCGATCATATCTTCTTTTCCAGGTGTTAATTTTAAATTGCTGGTCCTTGCTATCGGTTCGAGTTCATTAATTCCATCCCACTTGAATGATGAGGATTTGAGATGATCGAAGAGTTCCTTAATTTAACGGTCGCACAAACGGCAAAATCTTGGACGGTTATGGAAACGAATATATCAGTCGTTTCACTTATCCTAATCTTACTATTGAATTCAATTGTTTAAGAGAAAGGAGCATGATGTAAGTATGAAACATTCAGGTTATATGATGGGAATCGATATTGGTACGACGAGTACGAAGGTTGTTCTTTTTTCAAAAAGGGGGGAGGTTATCCAATCTTGTTCGAAGGGATACCCTCTTAAAAGTCCATCTCCTTCCGTTGCGGAACAAGATCCCGAAGAAATTTATAAAGCGGTCATCATTGCTATAGGCGAGGTCATGATTGCAAGCGGTATAGATAAGGATGAACTGGGTTTCATATCGTTCAGTTCGGCAATGCATAGCTTGATCGCCATGGGGAAAGACGGTAATCCGCTAACGAATAGCATTACTTGGGCGGATAATCGAAGTGTTTCTTATGCGGAGAAATTGAAGGCTTCGGAACAGGGGATGCAATTGTATCACAGGACGGGAACACCCATTCACCCAATGTCCCCAATCACGAAAGTAATGTGGTTAAGAAATGAGCATCCTGGGGTTTTTAACGAAACGGACAAATTCATAGGAATTAAAGAATACATCATCTATAAATTTTTCAATGAGTATGTGATGGATTATTCGCTTGCATCTGCAACGGGCATGCTCAACTTGAATGACTTGAAGTGGGATGAAGATGCACTTACCATTGCCGGTATTGGGGCTGACAAGCTGCCAACGCTTGTCCCTACAACGCATACCCTCTCAGGTTTAAGTGAGGAATTAGCTGCAAAAATGAACATTCGGGCAGGTACCCCGTTTGTGATTGGCGCGAGTGATGGTGTGCTTGCCAACTTAGGGCAAAACGCCATCAAGCCAGGAGTTCTGGCAGTGACAATCGGAACGAGCGGTGCGGTAAGAACCGTCAGTGACCGACCGATTACCGATCCGAAAGGCAGGACATTCTGCTATGCCCTTACTGAGAATCATTGGATAATCGGCGGACCGGTCAACAATGGGGGAATCACTTTCCGATGGGCACGCGATCAATTAGGCCGTGTGGAAATTGAAAAAGCGAAGGCTTCGGGCCAGGATTCGTATGAGATACTGACGGATATGGCTTCCAATATCGCACCTGGATCCGATGGGCTAATATTCCACCCGTATATGGCTGGGGAACGGGCGCCATTATGGAGTGCCGATGCTAGGGGCTCCTTCTTTGGACTTGCGCTTCATCACACTCGTGATCATATGGTCCGGGCAGTGTTGGAGGGTGTGATGTATAACTTGTACAGTGTCCTTCTTGCTGTAAAGGAACTGACTGGTGCTCCCAAGAAAATTCATGCAAGCGGTGGATTTGTTCGCTCAAAGCTCTGGCGTCAAATCATGGCTGATATATTCAATCAGAATGTGACAATTCCTAAGAGCTTTGAGAGTTCTAGTTTAGGTGCCGCCGTACTTGGATTATACGCTTTAGGGGAAATCGAAAGCCTCGATGAAGTTGAGGGTATGATCGGTGAAACGAATGAACTTGTCCCAATCGAAGAGAACGTTAAAGTGTATGAAGAATTAATGTCGATTTATTTATCCGTGAGCAGGCAATTGGAAGGCGACTACAAGCGGATTGCTGATTTCCAAAGACGTCATTTAGAATGAATTTAAGTGAAAGCACAGGTGTATAAGCACTGTGCTTTTCTTTTTGCCTGGTATTTAAAAATGGTAAGATGGAAGAAAACGATAAGGAGAATATTAATATGGGAGCAAGTAAAACGAATGCAATGCGAATTCTTGATAACAAACGTATAGAGTATGGCATGATGAGTTATGATGCCAATGATGGAAAAATCGACGGGATCACTGTTGCGGACAAAATTGGAAAAGCTCCAGAGACCGTTTTTAAAACACTTGTTACCCATAGCGGACCGCAGCAGCTTTATGTATTCGTCATTCCTGTAGCCACCGAACTGGATTTAAAAAAAGCAGCGAAAGCGGCAGGTGCAAAAAAAATTGAAATGCTCGCGGTTAAAGACCTGCAAAAATATACAGGTTACATTCGGGGAGGCTGTTCACCGATCGGAATGAAAAAGCAATACCCCACCTTCATCGATGAAAGTGCAACCATCCTGCCTGAAATCATCGTAAGCGGAGGGCGAATCGGTACACAGATAGTTTTAAAACCGTCAGAGTTCCTGGAAATCACACAAGCGGAATCTGTAGCCCTTATAAAATAAACTGTTTATCTTTAGGCATTCACCTAATAGGTTTTTTCTGCATACGCTGTCTTGAATATCACATCTGTATTGTGAGGGAGAGTGTAAAAGTGACAGGAAAAGTGATGCATTATTTCGCTGGAGGCAATACGGCTAAAGGTTTTTATAGTTTATATGATTCCAATTTAGCAGGTTTGGAAAGATTATTCATATTAAAAGGCGGACCTGGTTCCGGTAAATCGACCATTATGAAAAAAATCGGCCAAGAATGGCTGGATAAAGACTATGACATCGAGTTTTTACATTGTTCGTCCGATAATGATTCCATTGATGGAGTAATCATACCGGCTTTGAAGATTGGACTCGTGGATGGGACAGCGCCGCATGTGATTGAGCCGAAGGCACCAGGGGCCATTGAGGAATATGTCAATCTAGGGTCTGCTTGGAATTCCCAGCAGCTGGCTTCCGAAAGAGCGGCAATCATAAGATTGACGAATGCGAGAAGCAAGAGTTTTGAGAAGGCATATGCCCTTTTCGCTGAAGCATTGAAGATACATGATGAATGGGAAGACATTTATAAGGCAAATATTGATTTCGTTAAATTGAATGGGTTGACCAATAAATTGATAGAAGGCTTTTATAGAGATATCGTCCTTAACAAGAAGGCTGATGTTCGTCATCGGTTTTTAGGTGCCGCTACACCAAAAGGTGCAGTTGATTTCGTTCCCAATATTACTGAAGGAGTACAAAAACGGTACTTTTTAAAGGGGCGTCCGGGTTCCGGTAAATCAACGATGCTGAAAAAGATTGCAAAGGCTGCGGAGCAAAGAGGCTTTGATGTGGAAGTATATCATTGTGGTTTTGATCCGCATAGCTTGGACATGGTAATCGTCCGGGAAGTAGGGATTGCCATTTTTGACAGCACATCCCCTCATGAATATTTTCCGAGTTGTGAAGGTGATGAAATCATTGATATATATAAAACGGCCATCTTGCCAGGAACAGATGAAATTTATGCTGATCAGATAAAGGATGTTTCCTCCAGGTACAGGACGAAAATGAATGAAGCTACAGCAAGTCTTGCTAAAGCAAAAGAGCTGCATGACGAGCTTGAAAAGATTTATGTGAAAGCGATGGACTTTACAGCAATCGATGACATTCAAAGCGACATCCACCAACAGATTATTGAACGGGCACAGGAAGTGGATAGCCACACGATTCTACATTAAGAAAACAAACTGCACCTTTCTTCATTAGGTGCAGTTTATTTATTTACATAATTGGACTTTTTAAATGACTGAAGTTACACCAAGAATCAAGACGAGTTTGTAAAACGTGTTTATCCATGCTCTTTCGGTTAAAATAGGGATTATATTGAAAAAAAGGAGCCGGTAGAATTGATAAAGACGATCGCAATTGATATGGACGGAACATTGTTAAACAAAATGCAAAAGGTCAGTAAGGAAAATAGAGACGCAATCCAGAAGGCGCAAAGTGAGGGAGTGGCAGTGATCATTGCTACTGGCAGATCTTATGTAGAAGCAAGGTTCGCTTTAGATGAAGCAGGCATCGTTTGTCCTGTCATCTGTGTAAATGGTGCTGCACTCTTCAGGGAGGATGGAAAGATTGCAGCTTCCAATCCAATGTCAGCCGCCACTGCTAGCATGGTAGGTGAATTCCTCGAAGAACAAGGAATTTATTTCGAAGTATATACGAGTCAGGGAATCTATTCTAAAGACTATGAAAACGCAATAGCTGCTTTGGTGGATGTATTTGTTACAGCCAATCCGGAGATTGACCCTGAGAGAATGAGGAAATTTGCAGAGGAGCGTTTACAGCTTGGGCAGGTGACTTCCATTTCCGATTATTCCGAGTTATTCCGCCATTCGAATGTGGAATATTATAAAATTCTCAGCTTCTCAAAAGATTTAAGTTTATTAAATCAAATTGCTTCTAAATTGAAAGGAAAGGGAGTTACAGTCACTTCATCGGGACGGGGAAATGTGGAAATCATGAGTGGGACAGCTCAAAAAGGTACGGCACTTGAAACTTATGTAAATGAAAAATCCGGCTTGATGCAGGAAACCATGGCCATTGGGGATAATTATAATGATGTATCCATGTTTGAACGGGTAGGTTTGTCTGTTGCAATGGGAAATGCCCCGCTCGATATTCAAAAACTGTGTGATGAAGTAACAGGTAAGAATGATGAATCCGGTGTAGCGGAGGCCATTTTAAAGGTACTTAAACAGTCAGCCTATTAAACTCATCAATCGAAAGGGGAATGACTTTTGAAAAGATGGCTCTTATTTTTCCTTATGGCTACATTGACTTTAACTGGCTGTAACATGATTACAGAGGACAGCAAAACCCAGCCGAAGCCTGATAAAGAAGTGACGGGCACTTTAGGAGAAGATCCGGATGTGCTAGTAACGAACCTGCATTCCCCATGGTCGATTCAGAAGGATGGGGACACAATGTATGTATCAGAGCGGACAGGAACCATCGTAAAATGGGACAAGGGGAAGACGACAAGGCAAAAGGTCCATCTTAAAAAGACATTGTCCGCAAAAGCGGAAGCGGGATTACTTGGATTTTTGTTAACTCCCGATTTCTCTAAGAGCGGGCAAGCTTTCGCCTATTATACGTATGAAGAAGGCGGGGATTCCATCAATCGAATCATCATTTTACAAAAAGTTGGTGATAAATGGCAGGAGATGGAGACCTTGATTGATGGCATACCAAGCGGGGAATACCACCATGGTGGCCGGATCAAGATTGGACCGGATGAGAAGCTATATGCAACAACAGGTGATGCAAGAAAGCCGGAGATCGCACAGGATATTAATTCCTTAGGCGGGAAGGTTTTGCGCATGAATCTGGATGGCACCATTCCGAAAGATAATCCTTTCGGGAATTCATACGTTTATTCATACGGTCACCGTAATCCACAAGGGCTGGCGTGGGATGAATCCGGACAGTTGTATGAAAGTGAGCACGGGGACTCGGCTCACGATGAATTAAATAAGATTGATCCAGGTAAGAACTACGGCTGGCCAGAAATAGAGGGCGATGAGCAAAAACCTGATATGGTAAATCCATTGATTCATTCCGGTGAGAAAACATGGGCCCCTTCTGGAATGGCCTATTTTGACGGAAAGCTTTATTTTGCTGCCTTAAGGGGCGAATCGGTTAAAAGTTATGATGTACAGAGCGGCAAGCTGACTAATATCATTACGGGTTTTGGGCGGATACGTGATGTATCCGTAGATGGAGAATTCCTTTATTTCATAAGCAACAATACGGATGGCCGAGGAAATCCTGATGAAAAGGATGATAAGCTTTATCGTGTGCCACTATCCCAATTAAAAAATATTCCCTGAAGTTATCAATGAGAAGCTCGGAGATGTGGTATTTGTGTGATTCAAAATAGTTTTCGAATGAAATCATTCCGAAACCCAAAGATCAAATATCGGAAGCCTCGCTTTTTAATAGCGGGGTTCCCTTTTTGTTTATGGCCTCGAAGCATCGACCACGAAGAGCATGGCATGGCCCCAATTTGACCCATACAGTTTCGCCAAACTCACGAGTAAAAGCGTGAAATTCACGAGTAAAACAGCAAAATTCACGAGTAAAACAGCAAAACTCGCGAGTAAACATGCGAAATCACCGAGTGTAGCAGAATTCACGAGTAAAACAGTAAAACTCACGAGTATACGTGCGAAATTCACGAGTAAATGCTCCAAATTTACGAGTAAAAGCGTGAAATTCACGAGTAAAACAGTAAAACTCACGAGTAAACATGCGAAATTCACGAGTAAACAGCGCGAAATCACGAGTGCAGCAGAATTCACGAGTAAAAGCGTGAAATTCATGAGTAAAACAGCAAAACTCACGAGTAAACATGCGAAATCACCGAGTGTAGCAGAATTCACGAGTAAAACAGTAAAATTAACGAGTAAACGTGCGAAATTCATGAGTAAAACAGCTCGAAATCATGAGTGCAGCGGAATTCACGAGTAAAAGCGTGAAATTCACGAGTAAAACAATAAAACTCACGAGTAAAAGCGCGAAACTCACGAGTAAACATGCGAAACCACGAGTAAATGCTCCAAACTCACGACAAGTGTTTTCTTCATCGAAGGCTGGACATTTCTAAAGAATAAGTTTATAGTTACCTAGGTAACTAATTAACAGGAGGAATACCTTTGTCCTTTCAAAATGGTTTTTTTCATCATAACTTACAATTTTCAAGGTCATTTACCAAAAAGTTAAATGAACAATTGGCTAAGGTTGATCTTTTTCATTCCCAGTGGCTGATTGTATATTATCTGAATCAGTATGGCTGTTCTACGCTTGTTGAAATAAGCACTTATCTAGATGTGGAGAAGCCGACGGTAACCCGGACGGTAAACCGTTTGGAAGAACTTGATTTGATTGAACAAATCCCAGGAAAAGATAAGCGGGAACGGAGAATACAGTTAACGGAAACTGGTGTAAGGACTTTTCAAGAGGCCAAAAAAGTG
Source organism: Peribacillus sp. YIM B13482 (assembly GCF_042787975.1). Classification (NCBI taxonomy): domain Bacteria; kingdom Bacillati; phylum Bacillota; class Bacilli; order Caryophanales; family Bacillaceae; genus Peribacillus; species Peribacillus sp. YIM B13482. Next base: position 74,441 of record NZ_JBHZPF010000007.1, on the reverse strand, counting down.
GTTGAAGAGTTTGAACTTCAATTAATGAGTGGTTTGGCTGAAGAGGATCGTGAGGCAACGTTACGAACTTTGACTTTCCTGAAGGGAAAATTAAAACAATAGTAAGGAAGAAGGATTGAAATGAATGACAAACCGAAATTGTGGACGAAAGACTTTCTGATTGTCTCGTCTGCGAACTTTTTTCTTTTTTTAACTTTTTATGTCTTGATGGTGACATTGACCATTTATACGATGGATAGCTTTCATGCGTCGCAAGCACAAGCAGGACTTGCCTCAAGTATCTTTGTCCTCGGGGCAGTGCTTGTCAGACCGATTGCAGGAAAAAAAATTGATAAGATCGGCCGCAGAAAAATGTTGCTTGGATCCTTGATTCTATTCCTGGCCGCATCCATTGGCTATTTCCTGGTGAATAGTTTACCCCTCTTATTGATCGATCGTCTTATTCATGGTTTTGCTTTTGGCCTTGCCACAACGGCAACTGGAACGATTGCTGCAGATATCATTCCGAATGAAAGACGCGGGGAAGGTACAGGCTATTTTGCCATGAGTACAAACTTGGCAATGGCATTCGGTCCGTTTATTGGATTGCTGATCACACAGCATTTTAGCTATTCGATCATTTTCTATGCTGCCTCTTTATTTGCCGCATTTTCTTTAGTCGCATCGTTGTTCATGAATGTGCCTGAAGGGGAAAAAGGCAGAGCTCTACCACAAAAGGGATTTAAAATCAGTGATTACTTTGAAAAAAGGGCCCTGCCCATTTCCATTTTTATCGGATTTGCCGGATTTACCTATTCGAGCATCTTGTCCTATTTAACATCTTTTGCAAAGGAAATCGATTTAATGGATGCGGCGAGCTTTTTCTTTGTCGTATTTGCAGTATTCCTTTTGGCATCCCGCCCGTTTACAGGACGAATGTTCGATGTGAAGGGGGAGAATGCAGTCATTTACCCATCACTCTTCCTATTTGCCATGGGTATGGTCATCCTCAGCCAATCCCATCATGGTGTCACGCTTCTGATTGCCGGTGCCTTTATCGGAGTGGGATATGGTACGTTCCAATCAAGCAGTCAAGCGATTTCTATCAAGGAATCCCCATCAAATCGGATGGGATTAGCCACATCCACGTTTTTTACAATGTATGATTTTGGTATTGGTGTTGGCCCATTCCTATTGGGCTTCCTTATCCCATTTACCGGGTTCAAAGGGTTATTCATGGGAATGTCAATCTTTGCATTCGCCCTTATCGGGATTTATTATTTGGCACATGGAAAAAAAGCCTCGGCAAGAAAGAAAATGCATCATGAGGAACGTGTGTCTGCTTAATTTTTTTATATGTCTGTATAAAATAGGAAATTCAGGGGATACTTTATAATGATTAATTTTCCAAATTATCCCCCTTTTCTCCGCCTGTAATCAGCAGGCGCTTTTTTTATGCCATAAACAAAGAAACCGCCATATTGGCGGTTTCTTTAAAATTTATAGGTCCATAATCGTTCTTTGCGGATCCAGTCGAGAAAATCAGCATCCTGATTTTCGAATTTCTCTTTCCAATCGATCACCATCGCTTGCGTTTGCGAACGATGGGCAGTGAATGCAGCTACCTTTTTTTCTTCTACGGCAGATATATCATGGATGATGTCGGGCTGTCCTAACTCATCGATGCAGTTATTGGAGAACGCGACACAATGAAGTTTAGGTCTCTCTTTTTCTTCGATTCTTTCCACAGCCCGAACCACAGCCCGTGCTGTTGCTTCGTGGTCTGGATGGACACTGTATCCTGGGTAAAACGTAATGATCAATGAAGGATTCAATTCATTGATAGCATCGGTAAATAATGAAGTCAGCTTTTCATCATCTTCGAATTCGATTGTCTTATCACGCAAACCGAGCATGCGTAAGTCCTGGATTCCAATCGCATTTGCTGCATCGATTAATTCCTTTTTACGAATTTTAGGGAGCGATTCTCTTGTTGCAAATGGAGGATTTCCTAAATTACGTCCCATTTCTCCTAAAGTTAAGCATAAATAGGTGACGGGAGTGCCCTCTTCTCTATGAAGGGCAAGCGTTCCAGAGACCGAGAAGGCTTCATCATCGGGATGTGGGAAAATAACTAATACATGACGTTCTTTTTCCAAGGTATATTTCTCCTTCCGTTCTACTTACAGTGAGTATGGTTATCGGTGAATGGGAGTATTCATCGGAATAATATTGAAATATCAAGCAAGTTGTACTCATTCAAAGGGAGTAGGGCTGAGCTGCATGGAGACAGCAAGCTTCCCGGAAAAATCAAGTCCTGCCAACAGCAACCTACCTTGTTCATCCATTTCGAAGTGGTTAACGCCTTCTGCATATACCCAGCCAATATTGAGCTTTAAGCCGATGCGGTAGGGTCCATCCCCAACTATCTTCCCGTGTTCATACTGTATTAATGCATTACGAATATAAGCACCTGCCGAAAAGAAAGCTTCATCTACATGAGTGGCATAGGCACCATTTGTCGTTTCAAGGTGAAGATATACATCTTGTCCGGCGAAAGTATCAATAGCATTTTGCACCTCTGTACGGTCTATAGGTTTCATTCTATAATTTCCTCCTTAACTGGGCGGCTAGATAAGCTTTTCCTTCTTTCTAGTTTACTAAATAAAAACAAAAAAAGCGAAAAAGGCCGCTCGATGAATTTGAGCGGCCACTAAACTTGATGTTTTATTTTTGGGTGTTTTCAGCAATTCCATATTTATGGTATGCACCATGGTTGACAGGTCCTACATAGTCATTCATCTTCCAAGAATGGCGAACCGCTTCGGTAATGAAGTCCTTCGAAATGTGGATAGCCTCACGAGGACTTTTCCCTTCAGCCAATTGAGCTGCAATAGCTGCTGAAGATGAACAGCCGGCACCATGTGTGTTGGTTGTTTCGATTTTCTCGGATTCAAGGATCTCAAATTCTTTTCCATCATATAGAAGGTCGATGGCTTTGTCATTCCCCAGCTTATTTCCGCCTTTGATCAAGACATATTTAGCACCAAGTGCATGAATCTTTTCAGCTGCACCCTTCATATCATCGATCGTCTTGATAGGTGCTGTCCTCGCTAACTGGGCAGCCTCGAACAGGTTTGGCGTAACTACTGTTGCACGTGGAACAAGAAGTTCACGCAAAGCTACAGCTGTTTCAGGGTGCAGCACTTCATCTTCACCTTTACATACCATAACTGGATCGATTACGACTTTGTCCAGTTTCAACTCGTCTATTTTACGGGCAACAAGTTCAATGATTTCCACTGATCCAAGCATTCCCGTTTTCATGGCATCAATGCCGATTGATAAAATCGTTTCGATTTGGGCTTCCAAAACCTCAACCGGTGTAGGGAATACATTATGGGACCACCCATTCTTAGGATCCATCGTCACGATTGTCGTTAAAGCGGACATACCGTAAACGCCGAATTCTTGAAATGTCTTTAAATCTGCTTGAAGACCCGCTCCGCCGCTCGAATCCGATCCGGCAACTGTCATAGCTCTTTTCATAGTCATTATGTGACCTCCTCAGGAGAATTAGATATCGATATTATCAGCATACCAGGTAATATCCTATTTTTAGAATATACCAAAATTTCTTTTATGTAAAACTTAGTTGTCACCCTATATGAGCCCTTTAATAAGGAAATGGAAAGGCCTCGTCTGCTCCTTGGAAATATGCTTTGTCCAAACTTTTGATATATAAGCAAAGATGTGAAAGTGTCATTATTTTCAAAGTTGATTTAAAATATTTAAATATAGGGACGCTTCATTAGGGGATGCATTTATTATAGCTTTACCGTTGGGTGCGGGATTAAACCCAAAATAGGGAGGTGATTCGTTTGGAATGGACTATGTTACTTTTAGCTGGTGGGAAATCAAGTCGTATGGGAGTGAATAAAGCTCTGTTGACCATAGGCGGCGTTACGAACATTTCAAGAGTGGCAGCCGAATTGAAAAAGGTGTCAGAAAACATTCTGGTCATTACCAATACTTTTGAAGATTATCGTTTTCTGCAACTTCCGTTAATACCGGATATACATAAGGATCAAGGACCTCTTGGCGGATTGCATGCAGGGATGACCGCTGCGAAAACGGAGCTTCAATTCCTTACGGCCTGTGATATGCCCTTTGTGAATGCGGCTGCCATAAATGATATCCTTTCCTATTATAAACCTGAATTCGATGCTGTCATTCCGGAAATAAATGGCAGGATCCAGCCGCTTTTTGCTGTTTATCATAAAAGGTGTCTCCTTGTACTGACGGAGTGCTTATTAAAACGCGAGTTGAAAATGGGTCTATTTTTGGAAAAAATTTCGGTGAAAATCATGAAGGAAACCGACTTTAAGTTATATCACGAGAATCCTGAACATCTTCAACACCTTTTTTTCAATATGAATACGAGGGAAGATTATAAAGAGGCAGGGTATATTGATCAAACTGAATTATATATAAAGGATGGTAGACATGAATTATAAAATTTCAAAAGAGCCGATTGTCATCCAGGAAGTGATTGATAAAGTAGTAGAGCGGAATGCAGGTGCCGTCACGACCTTTATTGGTACAGTGAGGGAAATGACGAAAGGAAAAAAGACTCTTTTCTTAATTTACGAAGCATATGAACCGATGGCCATTAAGAAATTAGAGCAAATCGGTTCTGAAATTAAGGAGCGGTGGCCAGATTCAGAAACGGCAATCACCCATCGTGTTGGAAAACTTGAAATCACGGATATCGCAGTCGTTATTGCCGTTAGTACGCCACATCGAAATGATGCATATGAGGCAAACAGGTATGCGATTGAAAGAATAAAAGAAATTGTCCCTATATGGAAAAAGGAACATTGGGAAGATGGGGAGACATGGGTCGGAAATCAGTTGGAAACCGTTCCATATCCAAAAGGGAAACCGGAAGAGGTGGATATCAATGATTAATGTACTTTTATTTGCCCAATTGAAAGATGAGTTAGGCAAAGAGACTCTTTCTATAGAAGGAAATGGAATGAGTGTGGCCCAGCTTAAAGGCAAAATGAGGATGGAATTTCAATTGGAAGGTCTTGAAACCGTGATGACAGCGGTCAATGAAGAATTTGCTGACGATGACACGATTCTATCTGATGGTGATACAGTGGCTTTCATTCCACCTGTCAGTGGAGGCTGAGCAAATCGGATGGGAGGGTTCATAGTGCAAGAGCGATATTCAAGACAGACTTTATTTTCCCCCATTGGTGAAGGGGGCCAATCGAGAATTTTGAAGAAGCATGTCTTACTTCTAGGGGCGGGGGCATTGGGGTCTGCTAACGCAGAGGCCCTTACTCGTGCGGGTGTAGGGAAGCTTACCATTGTCGACAGGGATTATGTCGAAACCAGTAATTTACAGCGTCAACAAATGTATACGGAACGGGATGTCGAGGAGAAACTGCCAAAAGCAGAAGCGGCAAAGCGCCACCTATTTGATATCAATCATGAAGTCGAAGTCAATGCCATCGTTATGGACGCGACCGCCCAGAACCTTGAACAGCTGCTTGGTGATGTTGATTTGATATTGGATGCAACCGATAATTTTGAGACACGGATGATTATTAATGATCTGTCACAAAAGTTACAGATACCATGGATTTATGGGGCATGTGTGGGGAGTGTGGGCATGACTTTGACCATCCTTCCAGGACAGACGCCATGTTTGCACTGTTTACTTAAAGCTATCCCCATTCAAGGAATGACCTGTGACACAGGAGGAATCATATCACCAGCTGTAACGATGGTAGTGGCACACCAAACTGCTGAAGCTTTGAAAATCCTCGTTGAAGATTGGGAATCGGTTCGACCTGCACTTGTTACTTTTGATCTGTGGAGGAATCAATACCAAACCGTAAAATTAACAAAAGCGAGAAAGAAAGATTGTCTCTCTTGCGGAGATCAGAGGACATATCCCTTTTTAACTATGGAAAACGCAACGAAAACTGCGGTTCTTTGCGGTAGGGATACTGTACAGGTCAGACCGCCAAAACCTTTGAAACTGCAACTCGAGAAATTAGCCAAAGATCTGAACGGCAGTGGTTATTTGGTGCAATTCAATCCATTTCTTCTCTCTTGTGAAAAAGATGGGAAACGTATTGTCATTTTCGAGGATGGCCGGGCGTTGATTCACGGAACGAAGGATATGGTCCATGCAAAGGCCACATACCAAAGTATCCTGGGATAATGAATATAAAAAGCGAGGCTGCCGGTAGGGTGCCTCGCTTTTTATGAATCATATAGGGTAGTGGTTATCGGGTATTAGTGTGTAACACCGTCTTTATTATCTTGTTTGGAAGCAACGATGACGACTTTGCCTTCGTCAAGCACTTCCTCGTAACGTTCTGCTTCCATATCGCTAAGACCAAGGTTGCTCATTCGATTACGAAGTTCGTCTCCACGTGATTTAAAGAGATTTCCAACGGTATCAAGGAAGCCTTGTTCCTTCATGCCTACATCTTCTGTATTTGTATTCTCGGTAAGGTGCTTCGAACGGGTTTTATCATGGGCAAACAAATATACATCGTCCTTCGTATATCCTGATGTAGTTAATTCATCGATTTTTTCCTTTGCTTGTAAACCGTTTTCTACTACATGTACTTGATACATATAAACTCCTCCTTGAATTTCAGTGTAAGATTCTCTTGGATATGGGTAAATGGAATCTTGCTTTATCATAGTTGTTGATTGGTTATAGTAGTATATAACCTTATTTGGGCAAGTATAAACATTTTATATCGAAATATATTTAATAAGTGGTGAAGCGGAACACCTTTTGTATGCGGTAGGTCAAGTATTTGAAGACAGGTAGTTTCTTTTGATATTCACTGTAATCTACCGTGTATGTTCCATTTTGATTTGTCCAAAGTCTTTGAAAATAGTTATCGACATCATAAGAAACGTCCGCATCATTTGGAGCGTGGATTTCAACATTTGCTTCAAGATTGTAGTCATCCAGATTGCGTGAGGTATAATTAGCCGATCCTCCAAGAATAATCGTTTCATTAGCCTTTTGGATCATCATCAACTTTGTATGGAACTGTTCTTTCTCTGTTTGGTACCAGCGGATCGAAATGTTTTCATCCCCCAGTTTTTCGAATTCAGCGGCAACTGGAAGATTAGGAAGACCGATTTTCTCACTTCCGAAAGCGTTTTGATTCGGATCCAATATCATTTGAATCTTCACACCCCGTTTAGCTGCATCGGTTAATGCCTCGACAACATCACGATCGGCAATGTAGAACATGGCAAGATGGATCTTGTCGCCTTTTTGTGCATCCTTTATTGCCTTAAGGACATGTTTATTGATTTTTCCTTCCGTTAGCAATTGTACCGATATTGGTCCTTTATCTGCAGATATCCCTTTTAATTCAGGAAATGACTTTGGGCCACCCGAAAATTTCGAAGTGGCTTCTTCTGCTTTAACAAAGTCGCCGATGATATTCCCATCCATCTGAAATGCAATATTGGAATGGAATCCACTCGCGTCATGAGGATTGGCTGATGAAATGATGGCCGTTTTTTCGGTAGCGACCACTTTTCTGTGATTGGCTTTAATGTTCATCAGTCTTAGATAAGAACGTAAGGTGACCTTTGGTGCGCTTTTAGCCATTGGATTCACAATCCATCCTTTCCCGCTTTCACCGAACCATTGGAAAAAGGTCCGATATACACCTGAATAGAGAGGATTCGGATCCCGAAGCCGGTCTAAGTTGGTAACGATGACCTCAATGCCATTTTTCTTCATCGTTTCCAATGCCTCTAACTGGTAGGCATTATAGGAAGTATTCACTTCATCAGTAATGAATATAACCTGGAGGTCAGGTTTCTTTTTCTTCTGTTCAACCAGTTTATCCTTCAGATTCTCGGTTAACTTTGGAAAGTTTATCTTTTCATCATAAAAAGCATTAAACAAAAACATATCGATTACGACAAAAGAATCTGCGTCCTCTATGGCTTGATATATGGTTTGGAAAATTCGCTGCTCATGTTGCAGATTCCCTTGCTCATCGTGATAGGAAAGGTCATAAATGAAATCCATATCCTCGACATGATGAACCTTCCCTTCATAAGAAATGCCATCAGGGAGAGGCTTGTAGCTGTTATAGTTGATTACGGCTGTAATGACGATCACAATGCTGACAAGCAGATAAAATCGTTTTCTTTTGTACCATTTTTTCATAGGGAATCCTCCAACATGAATAAATTGATTGCTAACTATCTAATTTCCCACTTTAGGGGTATATAGAAACATAAATCGTAATCTATGGAAAAAGGTAAGGCGATTAAGTTTGATATAATATAGTTTCAAAAAGTGGAAAGGGGCTGTGGCAAATGGAAAATCAATTATTAACAAATGATTGGTGGCCTCTATTGGAAGAGGAATTCAAAAAAACATATTACAAGGAGCTAAGGGGATTTATAAAGCAGGAGTACAGTCAGCAAGTCATTCACCCGGATAAGGATGATATTTTCAATGCGTTTCACTATACTTCTTATAAGGACGTAAAGGTTGTCATCCTTGGACAGGACCCTTATCATGGACCGGATCAAGCACATGGCCTTAGTTTTTCAGTTAAGCCGGAGGTTCGCATCCCACCTTCTTTAAGGAATATCTTTAAAGAGTTACACACTGATCTAGGACATGAAGTTCCTGATAATGGTTACCTTGTTGAATGGGCGGACAAGGGGGTGCTGCTATTGAATACCATCTTGACTGTCCGCGAGGGAGAGGCTCACTCACACCGCGGAAAAGGGTGGGAAACCTTTACGAATCAAGTTATTCGCCTATTGAATGACCGTCCGAAACCGGTTGTATTCATCCTGTGGGGGAAACCTGCCCAAACTAAAATCCCCTTGATTGATGAAACCCGTCATAAAATCATTAAGTCCGTCCATCCGAGTCCGTTGTCGGCCTCCCGTGGTTTCTTTGGCAGCAAACCTTTTTCCAAAACAAATCAATTGCTGATGGAAATGGGGGAATCTCCAATTGATTGGAAAATCTCGAAGCGATGATTGGGGCGAGAAAACGGAACGGGTTAATTGCATGGCGTGCAGTCATTTCTATATAACTTGGGATCCCAATTTTCCAAAGGGCTGCCGTGCTTTTCAATTCAAAACACCAAACCTGCCCTCCCTTGATGTCGTTCGTTCTTCAGGACAGCCATGCTTGAAATTTCAATCCAAGCCAATTAAAAAGTAGGGAATATGCAAGGTGTTTTCTTCTCTGATTTTTGCTATGCTAGTTATGAAAGTTTTGACCTGTATATAGACGAGGTGGTAAAGTTGGATATTTCATCAAGACAAATGTTAAATAAAATCGAAGAGCTTGTTTTGAAAGCGAAACAGGCAAATTCAGAGGATAAGGTACAGGGGTATGTAATCGCCATTAAATCCCTTTGCGAGGTAATGGTAGATGAAAAAGCTGGGAACATCAGCATTCCAAATCCTAACCCAATCACATTGACCCAACCCGTTATGTCGGCTACATCGAATGTAGAACCGGTTAAAATGGATGAGGCAAATGGGGAGTCCTTGTTCGATTTTTAAATTAGGGAAGGGAAGGCGAAATAATAGTGAAACTGTTCATCATTTTAGGTGCATTGAATGCGTTTATTGCTGTAGCACTAGGTGCATTCGGTGCACATGGGCTGGAAGGGAAGATTCCTGATAAATATTTAGAAATATGGAAAACGGCAGTTCAATATCAAATGTTCCATGCTGTGGGTTTATTAGTGCTCGGTTTATTGGCTGGGAAGATTTCAAGTCCGCTAATCAACTGGTCCGGCTGGCTTATGCTAATAGGAATCATCCTGTTTTCCGGAAGCCTATTCGTTCTAAGCGTTACGCAAATCAAAGTCCTGGGGGCCATCACTCCACTTGGCGGTGTCTCATTCTTGGTTGCTTGGGTCCTAATGGCCATTGCTGCATATAAATACTTGTAATGAAGGCAGCTGACCTTCTTAGGTCAGCCTTTTAAGATTCCATTTTGGAAAAAAGGTCATCCCAATAAAGAAGAGCCTCAGAATCAAATAGATTCTGAGGCTCTTCTTTATAGAATTTTCTTCACCTTGGCGAATAGGTGGCAAGCCCAGCGCCTCCAAATGGATACTCATATTCGATTTCTTCATCGAAGGTTATATAATCTAAGTATACCATCGGGATTAAGAATCGTTTTCCTGTTTGAGGGTCGCTAATGATCAAATGATCGCGCCCTGCAGCCTCGATGATTCCTTTGAAGATCTTTGCATTCCATTCCTTGTTGTTTTCAAACGTGGTATAAACAGTGACTAATTTCCCTTTATTCAAACGCAATATGTTCTCGATGTACGATGCTTCGACTGGAAGCATGCCAGGTACCTGTGGTCCGGAAGTGGCTGGATTCATCGGCATGGGCACTTGTTGTGGAGTACCTGCCTTAGTGGGCAGTTGTGGCTGGTATGATGGCTGTTGGTATGCTTGTTGCTGGTAAGGAGCCTGCTGCTGCCGCGGGTCAGACTCATTGTTTTCATATGGGTAATAGGGGCTTCCGCCGTACGGGTAATTACCATATGGGTTATTTTGTGACATTGCATTCCCTCCTAAAAGGTTTATTGGATTTTGTGGAATTTGGACAATCCGAGAATGTGGACTGGGAGAAACAGTGCGATTTATAGCGACCGGTAGTATTGTATTTGTTTACGGCTGTTCTGGACAATCCCCGGGTGGCTTAAAAAACCACAATGAATTTTAAGTGATACTTAACGGTTGCGTTCATGATTCAAGTCATATCCTCTTGTCGGCTAATGAATAGAAGTAACGTTCCTTCACCTCGCTGGAGTCAGGAATTGCCTTGGTCAATTTTCCTGATGCTGAATGGACTGTAAAAAAAATAAATTCATCACTATTGAAAATGTATGGGATGTGCATTGGATTTATTCCATAGCCGGGGAAAAATAAAAGGGAGGGGACGCAAAAAGAAAAAAAGCTTCCGGAGACCGGAAGCCCATCGCCTTATACGTATAAGAAAGAAGTAACGTTTTCTTCAGGCAGGATATTGCCTACAAAGAAAGAACCAAATGCAGCGTAACGTGCACTCACTTCATCAAAACGCATTTCATAGATCAATTTTTTAAATTGAAGGACATCATCTGCGAATAGTGTAACGCCCCATTCATAATCGTCAAAACCGACAGAACCGGAAATGATCTGTTTTACTTTGCCGGCATAACTGCGGCCAATCAAGCCGTGTGAACGCATTAAGCCTTTGCGTTCTTCCATGGAAAGCATATACCAATTGTCATCTCCATCACGACGCTTGTCCATCGGATAGAAGCATACATGTTTCGCTTTTGGAAGTATCGGATAGAGTCTAGAACGAACATGAGGGTTCTGATAAGGGTCCTCACCATCTCCACCTGCTAAGTAATTGCTTAATTCCACGACGGAAACGTATGAATAAGCGGGAATTGTATATTCGGCTAGCTTCGTTTTGTTGAATTCGTTTTCAATTGCATTCAATTCTTCCATGGTCGGGCGGGCAAACATAAGCATGAAGTCCGCTTTCTGACCAACGATGGAATATAGGGCATGGCTGCCTTCATTGTCACTTTGTGTCATATTCCATTTATCCAGTAAACCTTGGAATTCTGAAATAGCTAATTGGCGTTCGTCACTTGATAACGTTTTCCAAGAAGTCCAGTCGATCAAACGGAAATCATGTAAACAATACCAGCCGTCCAGTGTTTGTGCTGCTTCACTCATTTCGATTCACTCCTAAGTCTTTTAATAACTTTAAATATACCATAGTTTCAGTATAAGGAAATTTATATCAACCCGCAAACACCATCACTGTTTTTCGGTGTTCAAACAATTTTCAAATTTGCGGATTGGGAGGGACCAAAGTGGCTGGAATTTACCTGGCTGCTAGAGTATTCTTAAAAGAAGACGACTAGAAGTTTACCGAATGGTTAAATATAGGGAAAACAGGGGAAACGTATCTGAAAAGGAGGATGAGCCAGTGAGTGATTTATTTGAAATATTGGAATCGAAGGTTATGGGGCATAATTTAAAGATCGTTTTTCCAGAAGGATTGGATGAACGGATTTTGGGAGCGGCAGGCAGGCTTGCCAAAGCGAAACTAGTGACACCAGTATTGATCGGGGATATCGGGTTGATTCAAGAGAAGGCGAAAGATTTAAAAATCTCCCTTGATGCAATCGAAATATATGATCCGAAGAATTATATCATGATGGATGAAATGGTTGAAGCGTTCGTGAAGGTCCGTGACGGTAAAGCTACTGATGTACAAGCACGGGAAATCTTAAAGGATGAGAACTATTTTGGAACCATGCTCGTCCAAATGAAACTGGCACATGGAATGGTGAGTGGTGCAACGCATTCGACTGCCGATACGGTACGTCCTGCCCTAAGGATCATCAAAACAAAGCCAGGCGTCAATAAAACATCGGGCGTATTCATCATGGTCCGGAACGAAGAAAAATATGTGTTCGCGGATTGTGCGATTAATATAAACCCTAATTCTCAGGACCTGGCTGAAATTGCTATAGAAAGTGCGAAGACTGCACTAATGTTCGATATCGAACCGCGTGTGGCGATGCTGAGCTTTTCTACGAAAGGGTCGGCAATATCCCCCGAGACCCTAAAAGTCGCAGATGCTGTCGAATTAGCAAAAGAAATGGATGCTCAAATCATTCTGGATGGGGAATTTCAGTTTGACGCGGCATTCGTTCCTTCGGTAGCAAGAAAGAAAGCACCGGATTCTCTTATTCAGGGGGATGCGAATGTTTTTATTTTCCCAAGTCTCGAAGCAGGGAATATTAGCTATAAGATGGTACAGCGCTTGGGTGGCTTCGAAGCGGTCGGTCCGATCCTTCAGGGGCTGAACCGTCCTGTAAATGACCTTTCGAGGGGATGCAGTGAAGAGGATGTATATAAACTGGCTGTCATTACAGCGGTACAAGGGTTTGTGGCGCAGTATCAATAGGCAGCATGAGGATTAAATGTAGAGGGAGATTCATATGAGTGAAACAGATTCATTATTAATGCAGCAAGAGTGGCGGGTTATTGATCAATCTTCCGTTGGACCTCAGTTTCCTGCTCTGGAGTCCTTTGCGATGGATGATACATTTTGCACTTCCGTAGGTTCAGGTAAATCAGCGGCAGTGGCCAGAGCGTGGGTACACCATCAAACCATCGTAATGGGTATACAGGATACGAAGCTGCCTTTTCTTAAAAAGGGTTTGGAACATTTAGAAGAGCAGGATTATCAGGCCATCGTACGGAATTCTGGGGGGCTGGCAGTCGTGTTGGATGAAGGGGTCCTTAACTTTTCGCTCATCTTTCCTGAAAACGATCAGAAAATTGAAATCAATCGTGGATATGATGCAATGTGGGAGCTTGTCCAATTGATGTTTTCCGATTTCCAAGTAAATATGGAGGCAAGGGAAATCGTCGGCTCATATTGTCCTGGAAGTTATGATTTAAGTATAAATGGGCAAAAGTTTGCCGGTATATCCCAACGCAGGATTCGCAATGGCGTAGCTGTTCAAATCTATTTATGTGTCAATGGAAGCGGGGCTGAACGTGCAAGTCTCGTGAAGGGTTTTTATGATGCAGCTAAAGGAAATTCAGAAACGAAATTCGCCTATCCTGATATCGACCCTTCGGTTATGGCGTCCCTTTCAGAATTGTTGGGGGTGCAATTGAGCGTTCAGGACGTGATGCTCAGATTCCTTCATGTATTGAAGGCACATAGCGGAAGGATATTCTCTGACACTCTTTCTGTTGAAGAATGGCCGTTGTATGAGGCATATTTGAAAAGAGTGGTAGAACGCAACGATAAGGTATTCGATTCATTAAATGATTGATTTGCAAAAAGCCGTTCCAGTAAGTCAGGAACGGCTTTTTGCATTTAATACGACTTTAGCATTCACTGAAACTGTGAAGGGGAATGTATGATAGGTAGCAGAGATATAATCAACGAGCGTTTTTAGACGATTTTATTCCTTTTTCTTGGAACCATGAAAAAAGAGCCTTGTTTAGGCTCCTTCTTTCGGATGAACTTTGGTGATTCGGCCATTAGCATGTGGTTGATCTATGTAACTGAACCCCACATTATCTTATTACTCAGCCATTTTTTCCAAATTGCCATTCCGGTCCATCTTGAACTTAGTTGCCGGACGTTCCTCTTCCTCTAACAAGACCAGCTTTCTTGCCCGATTCATGATATTCATCAAAGTTTCATAATCTTCCTGCATCAAGCCGCTGTTTTGTTCAAGGTGGCTGATTTTATTCTCCAAATCTTCGTTTCGCTTTTTCAGCCCTTTGATTTCAAGCTTCAATCTTTCATTTTCGGTTTTTAATACTTCGGCTTGAAGCATACGGCCGTTCATAGATTCCAAATAGGCGATGACGGTATCAAGGTTCATGGCCTTTTCCAATGCCACAGGAGTGTGCTGTGGTTTAGGGGGGAGTGCTTCAGCCACAACGAATTCTTCTGCTGCTTCATAATTGGTAGTATCGACTTCGGATTCCAACTCTAGTTCCACTTCTTGTTCATGAGGAACCATTATGTCAGAAATCGTAGGGGACGGCGGAGTATAAAGAAGCCGTTTTTTCCCTCCTTGATCTTTTCCAAGAATCCTTTGCCGCTGCTTACGCTGTTTCTTGGCAAGGGATAGCGCTTTGTCATAATTATGGCGGACAACAGCATTCCAGCGGAATCCGCATGCGGCAGAGGTGCGATTCAACTTATCCCCTACCTCTTCAAAAGCATTCAGCTGAGTGCTGCCTTCCCGCACATGGCGCAATACCGTTTCTGCCAAAAGCAAATCATCTTCTTCTGTCCAGGCATCTTGACGAACCTTCATTTCTACATACTCCCTTTCTGGTAACTTTTAAAATAAACAACTATATAAAATTTCGTGTAGCAGGATTAATGGAGTGCTCTACTAGCATTTTGGACAAAATCTGGATTTTTTATACAAAAAGGTTAAAAGGATACTAGTTTTTTGATGAATTACATCATTTGCTAGCGGCGGCCCCTTCTTTTTCACATCATCCAGCCCTCTTGATATTCATAAGTAGAAACGGTAAAATACCCTTTAGTTATATAAATGGAATGAAACATAGTTTGTCATGGAAAGGATGGTGACCGGAGGATGTCCAATGAATTCAGAGTGTGCGATGACTGCTTGGCGGTAAACATTAAAACATTAATCCCCCGTCTTGAAAAGCTTGATCCCGACGCGAAAATCGAAGTGGGCTGTCAATCCTATTGCGGTCCTGGCAGAAAGAAGTCTTTTGCCTTTGTCAATAACCGTCCAGTTGCTGCACCGACAGAAGACGAGTTACTAGATAAAATCAATAAAAAACTAAAGTAGGATCCATGATATATAGGTAGAGTGGATTATTTGCTTTTGATAAATGGAACAAGTAATCATCACCCAGATTCAACACACTGCGGTGATTTTTTATTTCCTTATTTTCGAAACAAAACCAGACGGAAACTTCCGTTTTCTTACAAAATGACCCCTCTTACTAGCAAGGTGGAAGTTAGGTTTTTTTGTCAAAACACGCTATAATGTGTGCATCGAGATTATGAAAAAGAGGGTAGTTCATGGAATATTCCGCCGAAAAATTACAAGAAGAAAAAGTATTCAAGGACCCTGTGCACCGATATATACATGTTCGTGACCGGGTTATATGGGATTTAATAGGGACGAAGGAATTCCAGCGGCTTCGAAGGATCAAACAGCTGGGAACGACTTATTTAACCTTTCATGGTGCGGAACATAGCCGGCTTAGCCATTCGCTTGGAGTATATGAGATTGTCCGGAGAATCGTGGATGATGTTTTTGAGGGAAGACCGGAATGGAAACCTGAGGAACGGTTACTATCCTTGTGCGCAGCCCTTCTGCATGATTTAGGTCATGGTCCTTTCTCTCATTCTTTTGAAAAGGTGTTTGACCTGGATCATGAGCAATTCACGCAGCAGATAATCCTCGGCGATACGGAAGTGAATAAGATCCTCCTTAGAGTTGGGCGTGATTTTCCTAAAAAAGTGGCAGAAGTCATTGCGAAAACCTATAAAGGCAAATTAGTAGTCAGCCTGATTTCAAGTCAGATCGATGCTGATAGAATGGATTATTTACAGCGTGATGCCTACTTCACTGGCGTGAGTTATGGACATTTCGATATGGAAAGGCTTTTGCGTGTAATGAGGCCAAGGGAAGAACATGCCGTCATCAAACAAAGCGGGATGCATGCGGTTGAGGATTATATCATGAGTCGCTACCAAATGTATTGGCAGGTTTATTTCCATCCAGTTACGAGAAGTGCGGAGGTCATACTTACCAAGATCCTACATAGAGCGAAACATTTATATGAATCCGGTTATGAGTTTGCCCAAGAACCGAACCATTTTTATTCATTGTTCAAGGGAGAAGTGACTTTAACGGACTATTTGAAAATGGATGAAGCGGTGATGCTCTATTATTTCGAAGCATGGGAAGAGGAAAACGATGCGATTTTAAAAGATTTATGCACTCGCTTCGTTAACCGTAAACTATTTAAATATGTGGAATTCCATCCATCGAACAGTCAGATGAACAGGTTGATGGAATTAAGGACACTTTTCAAGAAGGCAGGCATCGATCCGGATTATTATCTTGTCGTCGATTCTTCATCAGATCTGCCGTATGATTTTTACCGGCCAGGTGAGGAAGAGGAGAGGCTGCCGATTCACTTGCTGAAAAATAATGGCGAAATTCGTGAATTATCACGTGAATCCGAAATTGTCGATGCAATTTCAGGGAAAAGAAGAACGGATCATAAGTTGTACTATCCAGCAGATTTATTGCGTGATGAATCTACGAAGAAAAATATAAAAAAACAAATTCGTAAGCTTTTGGAGCTATCGGATTAAAGTGGTACATTTTTGGTGAGGAGTGACGAGCCTTGTTTAAGGATCATGCAAACATTATCAATGCAATTTCTACTGCCGGTGAAATCTCGGGTCGGAAAAAATTACAAAAAATCGTTTATATCGCGAAGAAGCTGTCCTTCCCATTTCATGAAAAGTTTCAGTTTCACTTTTATGGACCGTATTCGGAGGAGTTGACCTTACGGATTGAAGAGCTCTGCGAAATGGGTTATTTGAATGAAGTAAGGGAAAAAAAAGCAGGCTATTATCAATATTGTTATTCGATAACGGATGCCGGCCAGGATTTCCTATCCATACAGGAAGTGGAGATGCCGGCACTTGAGGCATGCTTACTCGATATGAACGAACAGAATGCCCGGTTTTTGGAGCTGGTTTCTACGGTGTTATACTTTGACACGCTAGAAAAAGAGGAAGTCACCGAGAAAATTTTCACGCTGAAAAGCAAACAAAAATATACGCTTGAAGAAATTGATGAGGCATATGAATATATTGAGCAGTTAAAAACAAAAGCTAAGCCGAATTGATGGCTTAGCTTTTACCATTATGTAAATCTTATTGATCGCTTTTACGGACACCGGCTACTGCTAAATGATTTTTTGACATTTCTTCAATGAAAATCGTCACGGCTTCAGCTGGTGCTCCAGTTGTTTCCGTAACGGCTGCCGTCACCTTTTCAACTAAAGCCTTTTTTTGTTCGTCTGTACGGCCTTCAAGCATTTTGACTGTTACATATGGCATCTCTCATTCCCCCCTTCCTCTCTTATCTTGTAGTGTTTCACAATGGAAAAGTAATTGCAAGATGTGGAAGTCAGAGTTTTTTCACTTCTTGCTCTTTTGATGTATACTAACGGTAATAAATATTGGGGGAGAAGCTATTGGACCAAATAGAAAGATTTTTAGCTTATAGGTTGGAAGACCTTCCATATGTCATTGTGTCACTGTTAATCGCCTTTACGGTTCATGAATTTTCACATGCTTATGTAGCCTATAAGTTCGGTGATCCGACAGCTAAAAATGAAGGAAGAGTCACATTGAATCCGATTTCTCATTTGGATCCGATCGGAACATTGTTGATATTAATAGCTGGATTTGGTTGGGCTAGGCCTGTACCGGTTAATCGTTTTCATTTCAAGAATCCAAAATTGGCAGGAGTGCTCGTCTCTTTTGCCGGCCCGTTCAGTAATTTGCTTGTTGCAATTTTAGGGTATTTAATTTTTTACGGATTACTGGCGGCAGGCGTTGGACCTGATTTACCGTTTTTCATTCAGCCATTCTTCGAGATGCTCATCAACTTAAATATCCTTTTGTTTGTATTTAATCTGATACCGCTGCCGCCGCTCGATGGTTATAGGATCGTACAGGATCTTGTTTCAGCTGATTTGCGGGCAAAAATGACCCAGTATGAACAATATGGCTCCCTGATTTTTTTGATTCTGATCATCACACCGCTAAGCCGTTATACGATTAGCCCGATTTTGAACAATGTTGTGCCATTGGTAGGCGGCGCCTTGAATCAGTTCTTTACACTTTTGCTTTTTTAAATTATATGGAATGACAAACGATAAAGGGGGATACAAACATGGAAGAACAACCAAAGAAAAAGGTAGGCTTCAATATTATAAAAAACGACCCTACAGAAGGTCATGGCGGATATGGAGCAGGGGTTTTGACGCTCGATAATATCTCTCCGGTCATCATCGATGTGGATGCAGGTGAAGCCGAGGTCGATATCGGCGCGATGCATGCAAGGAGTGCAGTGGAAAAAGGGATTAAGTTTTTAAAGACTAAAGAGGAGGTCCCGAATGCCAAACCTTACTGGCTTGTTTGGGTGACCATTGAAGCCACTCAAAATGGTCCGCACTATGCAGGTGTGACAGCGTGTGAAATGATGGTCGACCGGTCAATTAGACGCGGTTACAAATCCCTTCCGGAGCATGTTAACCGGATGGATAAATCGCTTAAACGGCATATCATCGTCGAGGACATGGACGATAAATCAAAACGTATACTTGCAGACTTCCTGAAAAACCATGATGCAGGAATGTGGGAGCGCTCTTCAGCAAAGCTCAAGGAGTCATTGACGGTTTGAATTTGATTTAATGGATGAAATGTTAAGTTTAGTGAAAAATGCACTTGTAGGAAACGGATAAAATCAGTAAACTTAAAGACAGCAGTTTAGACACTGTGGAACTAGGACAGAAAAACCCCGAAGCCGCTACCGGCTTCGGGGTTTTTCGTTATCCCCATGGTTTTAAGACTTTTTTATACCACGGGGACTTTTTTTGCTCTCCTTCTTTTGGGGCATGTTTCGGACCCTTACCCTTAAAGTGCTCGGCACAGTATTCGACAGGTTCGGTTCCTTTAACATAATAAGTCAGTCTTGAGACAGGACAATCCTTTGTTGCCAATTTTCCGCTTGCGGGATTCACGTTTACCCCGATTACGTTTTTCGTTTCCTTAAACGATTTTGCCGGTTTCCCCTGTAGGCCCTTTTCCATATAGGAAGCCCAGATTTTCTTAGCATAGCTTTTTTCAGCGGGGATCTCGATCTTTTTCCCTTGATCATACCCAGTCCATACTCCAGCTACAAGCTCCGGTGTGTAACCGATCATCCAACTATCCGTCGGGGTGGAACCTGATTTGCCGGCATATGGGCGGGTCAGCTGGGAGTTGATGGTGCTGCCAGTCACTTTCGTATAGCCATTTAAGGTTTCATCGAAAACCCCTGTAAGCATTTGAGTCATGACAAATGCCTTATCCTCATCCAAAATCTGTTCTGGTTTCTTATTTTCATCAAAAATCACTTCACCTTTTTGATTTTCAACCTTTTTGATAAACACGGGTTCAACTTTCTTGCCACCGTTAGCCAGAATGCTGTATGCGTTCACCATTTCAATCGCCCTTACACCTGACGTACCGAGTGCCAAGGACGGAACTGCATCCATTTTCGCCGTGATGCCGAAACGATGCGCCGTATCGACCAATGTCTGTTCCCCAAGGAACAAGTGCGTTTTTACGGCGAAGATATTATCGGAAAGAGCTATGGCCTGGGCCATCGTGATTTCGCCTTCCGCATATTGATGGTTGTAATTATGCGGTGTGTAAGATGAGTGACCATCATCGAAAGAAAATGTAGTGGTCTCGCTTTTTAAGGTGGTAGACGGTGTGAAACCGTTCTCCAGCGCTGAATAGTATAGCAATGGCTTAATGGTGGAACCGGGCTGGCGAACGGCCTGCGTAGCTCGGTTGAATGGCGACTCCGCGTAATCTTTACCGCCGACCAGTGCACGGACCTCCCCGGTGTCCGGATCCATTGCCACTATCGAGGCTTGGATCCCTGAAGACTTGGGTATGATATTGGAGAGAACTTTTTCGGCAGCATCCTGCTGGGTTTCATCCAGTGTTGTATAGACCTTAAGCCCGCCCAGCTCGATCATCCGGTCATCTAAATGAAGCTGTGATTTTAAAGCCTGCTTGACTGCATCCTGGAAATAGGGAGCGGTTTTATTTGTAACCGTTCCGTGCTCACCCTTTAATGCAAGGGATGTTCGCAACGCTTCTGCGATATTTTGTTCTGAAATGTAGTTTTTGTTTTTCATGGCTTGAAGGACAACTCTCTGCCTTGATTTCGCTTTTTCAAAATTATCCAATGGAGAATAATTTGACGGCCCTTTTGGTATTCCTGCCAGCATGCTCGCTTCAGGAAGGGTCAAATCCTTGGCATCCTTGCCAAAGTAATATTGACTTGCAGCTTGGGCCCCATATGCACCATGGCCATAGTAAATCGTATTTAAATAACCTTCTAGAATATCCTTTTTTGAGTAATTCATTTCTAAACGTACCGTATAAAAGGCTTCATTAAATTTACGCGACCACGTTTTGTCATGACCAAGAAACAGGTTCCTGGCATACTGCTGGGTAATGGTGCTTGCGCCCTGGACTTTGGACATTGCCTTAATATCCGCAAGGATGGCACCGCCGATCCGTTTTATATCAAATCCATTATGAGTGTAAAATTGACGGTCCTCAACAGCGACAGTCGCTTTGATGAGCTGTGGTGAAATCGAACCCAGCCCGGCCCAATAACGTTTCTGGCCATTATCGGTTTCGCCGATCACATTTCCATTATCACTATAGTAAAGAGTGGACTGCGGCACGACCAAAGGAGGCGGACCTAATATTTTTGCATAAATCAGTAAAGAGAGAAGCAATACAAAGAGTATCGTGAGCCCGATTGTGGCAAGGATAATGAAGGCCCGTACATATTTAGTTGTCCTTTTGAATCGTTCGCTTGGAATCAATTCCATTGCTTTCACCTCTCTTATCAGAAAAGAATCTATTATCTATTACTATTATGGAAAAAAAAGAAATTTTTAAACATAAGAACTGCATTTATGAAATTTATCTTGCAATTCTGCTAGATTCGTCTATAATTTTTCTAGCTAATGACTATAACGATTTTGGGGAACCTATTAGGTGACTGACAATATGAAATGGAAAAGGAGCGTTAATAAATGAGCATTTGGTTTACTGAAAAACAAACAGAGAATTTTGGTATTACGATGAAAGTGAATCGTACTTTACATACGGAGCAAACTGAGTTTCAAAAGCTGGATATGATTGAAACGGAAGAGTGGGGCAATATGCTATTGTTGGATGACATGGTAATGACTTCACAGCGCGATGAATTCGTTTACCATGAGATGGTAGCCCATGTTCCTTTATTTACTCATCCTAATCCAGAAAACGTTTTGGTTGTAGGAGGAGGGGACGGAGGAGTTATCCGTGAAATCCTTAAACACCCAAGCGTAAAAAAAGCTACATTGGTTGATATCGATGGGAAAGTTATCGAATACTCAAAGATATTCTTGCCTGAAATAGCAGGCATGCTTGAAGATCCGCGTGTAGACGTACAAGTGGGGGATGGCTTCATGCACATCGCCAAAAGTGAAAATGAATATGACGTGATCATGGTCGACTCGACTGAACCTGTTGGACCTGCTGTCAATTTATTCACTAAAGGTTTTTATGCCGGGATTTCCAAAGCTTTGAAAGAAGATGGGATTTTTGTGGCACAATCAGATAATCCTTGGTTTAAGGCAGACTTAATTCGTGATGTACAACGTGATGTGAAAGAAATATTCCCAATCACTAGCCTTTATTTAGCGAATATCCCGACGTATCCAAGCGGCCTTTGGGCGTTCACCATCGGATCAAAAAAATATAATCCATTAGAAGTGACAGAAGACCGTTTCCATGAAATCGAAACGAAATATTATACAAAAGAACTTCATAAAGCAGCTTTCGTCCTGCCTAAATTCGTTCAAGACTTAGTGAAATAAGGGGGGCATGACAATGAAATTCGATGAAGCCTATTCAGGCAATGTATTCATTAAAAGCCATCCCGTTTTTGAGGAATCTGAAGCTGTGCTATACGGTATGCCGATGGACTGGACGGTAAGTTTCCGTCCGGGCTCTCGCTTTGGCCCTACCCGGATTCGTGAAGTTTCGATTGGTTTGGAAGAGTACAGCCCGTATTTAGATCGTGAATTAGAGGAAGTTAAATTCTTTGATGCAGGGGATATTCCATTACCATTCGGTAATCCGCAGCGCAGCATCGATATGATTGAAAAATTTGTCGACAGCGTGTTGGATGCAGGTAAGTTCCCAATGGGGATGGGAGGGGAACACCTTGTCACATGGCCTGTCATTAAAGCCATGTACAAAAAGTATCCCGATATGGCCATCATCCATATGGATGCCCATACAGACTTACGTGAGGACTATGAGGGCGAGCCGCTTTCCCATGCGTCCATCATCCGTAAATCTGCGGAACTTATCGGTCCGAAAAATGTATACTCTTTCGGCATTCGTTCCGGTTTGAAGGAAGAATTCCAATGGGCAAAAGAAAACGGCATGCACATCTCTAAATTTGAAGTTCTTGAACCTCTGAAAGAAGTACTGCCGCAGTTGGCAGGTCGTCCTGTATATGTGACGATCGACATCGATGTTCTAGATCCTGCACATGCGCCAGGAACAGGCACCGTAGATTGTGGGGGCATCACTTCAAAAGAGCTTTTAGCTTCGATTCATGAGATAGCCCGTTCTGAAATTAATGTAGTCGGCTGCGATTTAGTTGAAGTGGCACCGATTTATGATCCATCCGAGCAAACGGCGAACACGGCGAGCAAGCTGATTCGCGAAATGCTTTTAGGTTGGGTACAAAAAGGTTAATGGATGGAAGACTTGACTGTTCCTGTTTTTTAGCGGGGATGGTCTTTTTTTCATCCAATCCGGAAAAGAATTTTACACCTGATGGACTCTTTTTTAATAATTCCACCCCAATGAGTCATTCTTGCGTTAAAATCAAATGAATTGCTACAATATGATTTCGCAAGTTTATCCTCACTTTATTGGATTTACACTTTATTTTCCCGCTCCAAGTTGAAACTTCCTTGAAGAATATTTATACTTATAAAGTTAAGAACGACATGATGAAGGAAGTGTAGCTTTGACTCTTCATGATATAGATAAGCATACTATTAAAGTGACTTTACAAACAAAAATCAAGCACGGCTCAGAAACGGAAACGTATGAGCTGGTCACTTTTGGTACAAAAATGTATAAAGGTTCAGACTTATATTTGCAATATAAAGAGGAAAATGAAGCCGGTCAAACACAAACGACCATCAAGCACAAAACGGATGAAACGATCCTGCTTAGAAATGGTGCCATTAAAATGAGGCAGCTTTTCCGCTTGCAGGAAGCGACAAATGGACATTATGAAAGTATATACGGCAGGTTAGGGTTACGGACGACCGCGAAAAAAATTCATCATCAATGGGATGAGCAGTCCAAACAAGGGAAACTTGTCCTTAAATATACGTTACATATGCAGGGAAGCGAACCCGGTCAATATGAGATGACGATTTCCTATAAGGAGGAAGCATAGCACATGAATATAGTAAAAGAGGTACAGGAAAAACTGAAAGAAGAAATTAAAGCGGCAGTCATTAAAGCTGGTTTAGCAACGGAAGAGCAGATTCCAAACGTTGTATTGGAACTTCCAAGAGATAAAACACACGGAGATTATTCCACGAATATGGCCATGCAATTAACGAAGATTGCAAAGAAAGCACCAAAAATGATAGCGGAAGCAATCATCGAAAACTTTGACAATTCAAAAGCATCCATCGAAAAAATTGAAATTGCTGGTCCAGGATTCATAAATTTCTACATGAATAATTCTTATTTGACAGAATTGATTCCAGTTATTTTGAAAGTGGATGGAGCATATGGGGAAAGTGACTTTGGAAAAGGCGAAAAAGTCCAAGTGGAGTTCGTTTCAGCGAATCCGACCGGTGATCTCCATCTCGGCCATGCCCGCGGTGCAGCAGTGGGTGATACGTTATGTAATATCCTGTCTAAAGCAGGTTATGATGTTTCACGTGAATATTACATCAATGATGCAGGAAACCAAATCAATAATTTGGCCTTTTCCATCGAAGCACGTTATTTCCAAGCACTTGGCCTCGAAAAGGATATGCCTGAGGGTGGTTATCATGGCGAAGATATCATTGGCATCGGTAAAACGCTTGCCAGTGAATATGGGGATAAATATGTAAATGCAGATGAAAAAGAGCGTTTTGAATTTTTCCGAGAGTACGGCTTGAAATATGAAATGGAAAAACTGAAAACAGACTTGGGGAATTTCCGTGTCGGATTTGATGTATGGTACTCCGAAACTTCCCTATATCAAGACGGTAAGATTGATGAAGCACTCAAAGTGTTGAGGGAAAGAGGCCATGTCTACGAGGAAGATGGGGCTACATGGTTCCGCTCTACAGAATTAGGCGATGATAAAGACCGCGTGCTTATTAAACAGGATGGGTCCTACACATATCTGACACCGGATATTGCCTATCACCGTAATAAACTGGAGCGCGGCTTTGAAACGTTGATCAATATCTGGGGTGCGGACCACCACGGCTATATACCGCGTATGAAAGCAGCGATCGAAGCATTAGGGTACAAACGCGAGCAGCTTGAAGTAGAAATCATCCAGCTTGTTCACCTGTATAAAGACGGCGAGAAAATGAAGATGAGTAAGCGTACCGGTAAAGCCGTCACGATGCGTGATCTTATTGATGAAGTGGGTCTGGATGCAACACGTTATTTCTTTGCAATGAGAAGTGCGGATACTCATATGGACTTCGATTTGGATCTTGCGGTATCACAATCCAATGATAATCCGGTTTATTATGCGCAATATGCTCACGCCCGTATTTCCAGCATTTTACGCCAAGGTGTGGAACAAGGGATCAGCTATGAAGGGGTCACTGATTTCTCGGCCCTTTCTACTGAAAAAGAAGTGGAGCTTCTGAAGAAATTAGGTGAGTTCCCGCAGGCAATAGCGGAAGCTGCCGAAAAACGTATGCCTCACCGCATGACGAATTATATATTCGACTTGGCTTCTACATTCCACAGTTTTTACAATGCCGATAAGGTTTTGGATGTTGAAAAGATGGAAAGAAGTAAGGCACGTCTAGGACTGGTCAAATCCGTCCAAATTACTTTAAAGAATGCATTAGCTATAATCGGGGTTTCGGCGCCGGAAAAAATGTAAAGGAAAAAGCGTCTGTTTCTAACGAAACAGACGCTTTTTTTAATTTGATTAACACTCGATGGCACCGCCGCATACCCTTTTTACACCACGTACCTTAGCTATATCTTCAATCAGCTGCAACATCGCCCGGTCCTTCATCTTGGCTTCAATCATGAAATCCACGTCTTGTCCAAGTCCCTTAAGCACTTTAAAAAGGGGCATGATGAATTCCAAATCGATATAATCAGCATGCGAGCGAAATTCACCTGCCGATTTCGGGGATGAAATATGAATCTTTGGTACCGCCCCTGCCTGACTCCAAGTGGTGAACACCTCGGTGAGCAGCTCGTTAAGAGGCTCAGTTGAAAGGTTTGCGAGATGGTGGTGGTAATCAAAGACAAGTGGAATGCCTTCCTTCTTACATACCCTCAGGGTTTCTGATGCTGTATAGGTTTTATCATCATTCTCCAAGGTCATTCTTTCCTTGACGTGGATAGGAAGCGATTTAAGATTGTCATGAACCCTTACTATGGCGGAATCTTTGTCACCATAGGCTCCGCCGACATGGATATTGATAAAAGAAGAGTCTGCAATGCCCATTGCATCAAGCATTTTATAATGGAACTCCATATCTTTTACGGCATTTTGTGTAATCTCGGGTTTAGGGCTGGTAAACAGCGTAAACTGATTGGGATGGAAGCTAATCCTCATCTTATGTTCAGAAACCCAATCTCCAAGCTGTTTCCACTCTCTTCTAAAAGGAGTGACGAAATCCCATTCTATTTCGGGATGCGTGGCTAAAGGAACAATTGAACTGGACATCCGGTATATTTCTATTTGGTGGGCCGTGTTATATTGAAGGACCCTTAAGGTATTTTCAATGTTCTGCCTAGTCACACTCAGCAGTTTTTCCATCCCTTTTTCCGGGCCAAGTGTGCTATATCGCTTGAAAGTAAGTGTCTTAGCTGGAGAAGCTTCCCATAAACAGGTTGCGTTGGATACAAATCCAAATCTTATTTTCATTATATTTTCTCCTTGAACAGCGGGATTTCAAAGAAAAGGAGAAAGGACGGAGGCCAGCGATTCTTTTGCTGATCGGACAACATTCATGGAGGAAAGCGCGTCACTGCTTAATGGCTTGGATTCAGCTAGGTCCACCGCCAATTCCTTTTCTGCATCTGCTATAAATGCCCGGTCAAATACCAGACAATTAATTTCACTATTTAAAAAAAGGCTGCGTTTATCAAAATTAGCCGTACCGATATCACAGATTGTATCATCAATAAGTATCACTTTAGAATGGTAGAACCCTCTTTGGAATTGCATGATTTCAGCCCCATCTTTTAATAGTACCCGGAAGTAGGGAAAGGATGCTTCTTTGACAAGGGCATGGTCTGATTTTTCAGGTACGATGACCGTTACGGAAACATTGCGTGCAAGGGCCTCCCTTAATTCTTGAAATAGAGTTTCACTGGGAATGAAGTATGGAGTCCCGATGATGATTTTATTATTGGCTTGCTGAATCATGCGTGCTAAGGACTGTTCAAGATCACTTCCATTCGTGACAAAAACCTGATGTACCTGCGACCCGGGAGTCAATGTCGGGAAATAGGCAGGTGTTCCCCTGTGATCCTCGTTTGTATCATAGAACCAATCCGAGAGGAAGACTTCCTGCAGGTCCCTTACCCCCTCCCCGGTCATTTTCAAATGATAATCCCTCCAAGGGTTGAGCTTTTCCCCTTGGTTAATATACTCCTTACCGATATTAAAGCCCCCAAGATAGCCGATTTTGCCGTCTATCACAGTAATTTTTCGGTGATTTCTTTTTTGTATTGTATAGAAAAGGAAAGGAAGTTTCGGTTTAAAGCTAAAAGAAAAATGAACCCCGCTTTTAGTTAGCTCCTGAATGGTTTTGCGGGAAATCTTTTTACTTCCAACCCAATCTACTAAAAGTCGCACTTCCACGCCCTCTTCCGCTTTTGATTGCAGTAACTTCAAAAAATCCTTGCTGAATTTATCATTTTTCACAATATAAAAAAGGATATGGATGGAATGCTGGGCTCGCTTGACTTCTTTCATAAAATCATCAAACAGGATTTTTCCTGATGTGAATATAGTCATGTCACTGTTCCGAGGCGGGGATTTAATGTTGGTTGCCTGCTTCATATAACGCTTATGCCCTAACTTAAGATCAACCCAGCACCAAGTGAAGATCAATAAAAATATAGAGGCAATCGTAGTGATAATCTTCAAAAAAAATCCCCCCTAAATGATTTCATTTAGTTTGGCTCAAATTCCCTGTTAGTAACCATTAAAAAGCGGGGAGAGGAACCTCAATTTTTTTTAGAATACAAAAGGGAAATTAACGGAATTGTCGAACTATACAATAAGGTGTAGAAAAATCAAATATGTTTTTAGAAGAAAAAAGTTGACTGAATGCTCATTCATTATATAATGGAGTTAATTAAATTTCAGAAAAATGCCAAATTTTCTATTTTATTTAAATGGCTGCCTTTTGGCATTTTACAATTTACAAAAAGGGGGAAAGACTGCATGGAAATGAATGGCTTGCTGTGGATCAACTTAACTGCATTCCTGATTGTAACCGCTTACGCCGCGGGTTTATTTATCTATTTGGTAAGGACTCGTATAGCTTATATAAAACTTGGCAAAAAAGTGGAATTCGATAACCGTGTGAAAGATCGTCTTGTGAAAATAGGGGTTTATGTATTTGGACAGAAGAAGCTCTTTAAAGATAAGAAAAGCGGAATCATACATGCCATGTTATTTTATGGTTTCATCTTAGTGCAATTTGGGGCACTGGACTTCTTCATTAAAGGCTTAAGACCGGGATGGCATTTACCGTTTGGCCCTGTTTATCCGGCCTTTACTTTCTTCCAGGAAATTGTGACGCTTACCGTTCTTGTCGCAATCCTATGGGCGGCATACCGTCGTTATGTCGAGAAGCTCGTTCGCTTGAAAAGGGATCTCAAAGCAGGATTGGTTGTCATCTTCATTACTGGAATCATGATTACCGTGTTACTGGGGAATGGAATGGGAATGATCTGGCATGAACACGATGCAACTTGGTCAGAGCCAGTCGCATCAAGCATTGCTTTCCTTTTTGGCTGGATGGGAACAGCAGCGGCAACAGTTGTTTTTTATGTAGCTTGGTGGCTGCATTTACTGATCATATTATCGTTCCTTGTTTATATCCCGCAATCTAAGCATGCCCACTTGATTGCCGGTCCGATAAATGTATTCCTCAATCGCCTGGACAATCCGGGAAAATTGAAGCCGGTTGATTTGGAAGAAGAAGTTTTCGACAAAGAAGGCAATCAATATTACGGCGCCAAATATATCGAAGACTTGACGCAATATCAAATGGTGGACCTCTATGCCTGTGTGGAGTGCGGGCGTTGTACGAATATGTGCCCTGCTACTGGTACCGGTAAAATGCTGTCACCGATGGATATCATCATCAAGATGCGTGACCATTTAACAAATACAGGCGCTGCTGTTACAACGAAGCAGCCATGGGTGCCATCTTTTGTTTTTGGGAATACGGAGGGAAATAAGATAGCTCTAGCGAGTGCCGCAAAGGGGGCGCAGGAATCAGCTGCAGCGACCGAAGCATACAGTCCGAGCCTGATTGGCGAAGTCATTACGGAAGAAGAACTTTGGGCATGTACGACTTGCCGGAACTGTGAAGATCAATGCCCGGTAATGAATGAACATGTCGACAAAATCATCGATATGCGCCGTTATCTGGTATTGACAGAGGGTAGGCTGGATCCAGATGCACAACGTGCCATGACAAATATCGAACGTCAAGGAAACCCGTGGGGGCTTAACCGTAAAGAGAGAGAAGATTGGAGAAGCCTTCGGGAAGATGTCAGCGTTCCTACCGTGAAGGAATTACAAAAGGCAGACGAGGAATTCGAATATTTATTCTGGGTAGGTTCAATGGGATCATACGATAACCGAAGCCAGAAGATTGCCCTTTCCTTTGCAAAATTATTGAATGAGGCGGGCGTCAAATTTGCAATCCTTGGAAATAAGGAGAAAAACTCAGGGGATACTCCTCGTCGATTGGGAAATGAGTTTGTTTTTCAAGAGCTTGCCATGAAGAATATAGAAGAATTCCAGAAGAATGAAATCAAGAAAATCGTAACGATCGATCCGCATGCATACAATATTTTTAAGAATGAGTATCCGGATTTTGGCTTGGAAGCTGAAGTGTATCACCATACTGAATTGTTAGCCAAACTTGTAAGTGAAGGCAGATTGGTGCCTCAGTATCCAGTGAATGAAACGATTACATTCCACGATTCCTGTTATTTGGGAAGGTACAATGAAGTATATAGCCCGCCGCGTGAAATTTTACAATCCATTGACGGTGTGAAACTTATTGAGATGGAGCGTAACCGTGAAAAAGGGATGTGCTGTGGAGCTGGAGGCGGTTTGATGTGGATGGAAGAGGAAACAGGAAACCGCATCAATGTGGCACGTACTGAACAAGCACTCGCCGTCAGTCCAACAGTGATCAGTTCCGGATGTCCTTATTGCCTGACCATGCTATCTGATGGGACGAAAGCAAAAGAAGTTGAGGAAAATGTTAAAACGTATGATGTAGCTGAACTGCTCGAAAAAGCGGTCATTGGTGAAAATAAATCGATTGCATCTTAATTTAAAACGGAATGCCTGCTTCTTCTATATGGAATGAGTCAAATGGAAGCAGGCAATTTTTAAATATTTACAAACTAAATATTTTAATTTTTGTAAAAATTATGTAAGATGATATTAAGCGCTTACAAAACGATTTTTTTTAACTTCATATTGAGCGAGCGTTCAATCAATGTTATTGAAGGGGGAAATAATGATGGCAAAAACAGTGATTATTAGTGGTGTGAGAACACCTTTTGGTAAATTTGGCGGCGGCCTCAGCAGTTTGACAGCATCTCAGCTTGGTGGAATAGCAATTAAAGAGGCACTTGATCGGGCAGGGGTTGATGGCGGGCAAGTAGGCGAGGTCATCATGGGGAATGTACTTCAAGCGGGCCAAGGTCAAATACCGTCACGACAGGCAGCACGTCATGCTGGAATGCCTTGGGAAGTGAAAACGGAAACCATTAATAAAGTATGTGCATCAGGACTTCGCAGTGTTACATTGGCTGATCAGATCATTCGCTTAGGTGAAGAAGAAATCATTGTTGCCGGAGGAATGGAATCGATGAGCAATACGCCTTATATTCTTCCAAAAGCAAGGTGGGGCCTAAGGATGGGAGATGCACAACTTAAGGATACCATGATTTCGGATGGACTTAGTTGCAGCTTTACAGGCGTTCATATGGGCACTTACGGAAACAGTACTGCCGAAGATCTTGAAATCACCCGTGAGGAACAGGATAGCTGGGCTTACGAGAGTCATCAAAAAGCGATAAAAGCAATCGATGGCGGTATTCTTGCAGAAGAAATCATTGCCGTACAGGTGCCGGTGCGAAAAGGCGAACCAATTACCATCGAACATGATGAAGGCCCAAGAAAAGATACATCTGCCGGGAAGTTAGCTAAATTAGGTCCAGCTTTTAATAATGAGGGAACCATTACGGCAGGTAATGCACCTGGCGTCAATGATGGGGCAGGAGCACTCGTATTGATGAGTGAGGAACGTGCGGAAAAAGAAGGGAAAACGCCTTTTGCCTATATTGTGGCTCATGCAGAAGTGGCAGTGGAAGCAAAGGACTTCCCTAAAACGCCAGGTTTGGTCATAAATGAAATCCTGAAGAAGACAGGTAAATCGATAGAGGATATTGATTTATTTGAAGTGAACGAAGCATTTGCAGCGGTTGCACTCGCCAGTGGAAAAATTGCCAACATCGAGCCTGGAAAAGTGAATGTTAACGGCGGTGCTGTAGCATTAGGTCACCCAATCGGGGCAAGTGGTGCTCGCATCATCATTACGCTGATGCATGAATTGAAACGCCGCGGAGGAGGATTGGGCATCGCAGCGATCTGTAGTGGAGGCGGGCAGGGAGATGCCATTTTAATCGAAGTGCCAAAACAAGGATGATAGTTTCATAGATAAGTGAGGAGGGGTTTTCATGAGCATTCAAAAAGTGATGGTCATTGGTGCGGGACAGATGGGATCTGGCATTGCCCAGGTTTGTGCAATGAGCGGTTATGAAGTACTTTTACACGATTTAAAAGAAGAATATGTAGAAAAGGGACTAGGGACAATTACCAAGAATCTTTCCCGTCAAGTAGAAAAAGGGAAAATGGGGCCCGGGGAAAAAGATGCGATCCTTTCCCGTTTGACATCATCGACGGATTTAAAAAATGCAGCTGCCGTTGATTTAGTGATTGAAGCGGCAGTGGAAAATATGGAAATAAAAACAAAAATATTCGCCGAGCTGGATGAAATCACGCCGCAGCAGGTCATTCTTGCATCCAATACTTCTTCGCTTCCGATTACTGAGATAGCCGCTGCCACGAATAGGCCGGAAAAGGTAATTGGCATGCATTTTATGAACCCCGTTCCAGTCATGAAGCTGGTTGAGATCATCCGTGGCCTTGCTACATCGGATGAAGTTTATAAAGAGGTTGAAAAGATGGCTGAAACCTTGAACAAGGTACCGGTGGAAGTCAATGATTTTCCAGGTTTTGTAGCGAATCGGATTTTGATGCCGATGATCAATGAGGCCATCTATACACTTTATGAGGGCGTCGCTACTAAAGAGGCGATTGACGATGTAATGAAGTTGGGAATGAACCATCCCATGGGCCCGCTTACGCTAGCTGACTTCATTGGGCTCGATACATGCTTATACATAATGGAAACCCTTCACCAGGGGCTGGGAGACGATAAATACCGACCGTGTCCGCTGTTAAGGAAATATGTGAAAGCAGGGTGGCTAGGCAAGAAAGCAGGACGTGGATTTTATGAATATAACCAATCATAGAAAGCATTTGCAGCTAGGGAGGAGTGAAGGAATGGATTTCAAGTTTACCGAAGAACAGGAAATGATGCGGAAGATGGTAAGCAATTTTGCAGAAAATGAGATTACACCTCATATCGAGACAATGGAAAGGGGAGTGTTTCCAAAAACGATCCTGCAAAAAATGGGTGGGCTTGGTTTGATGGGAATCCCCATTCCAGAAAAATACGGTGGCGCAGGTATGGATTTCATGTCGTATATCATCGCCATCAATGAGATTTCCAAAGTAAGTCCAACTCTTGGTGTCATACTGTCCGTTCATACTTCTGTTGGCACAAATCCAATCGTTTATTTTGGAACGGAAGAGCAGAAGCAAAAATATGTGCCTAAGTTAGCCGCTGGTGAATATCTGGGAGCCTTTTGCTTAACTGAGCAAAGCTCGGGTTCAGATGCCGCGAGCTTGAAATCCAAGGCAGTAGCGGTAAAGGAAGACGGAAAATATCGAATAAATGGGTCCAAGGTTTTTATCACCAACGGCGGGGAAGCGGATGTGTTTATTGTTTTTGCTTCAACCGATCCTCAGAAGGGAAGCAAGGGAATCTCTGCTTTTATCGTAGAAAAAGGGACGCCAGGCTTAATCATCGGTAAAGATGAACGTAAAATGGGCCTTCATGGTTCGAGCACCGTACAGGTGACGTTCGAGGATATGAAAGTGCCTGCTGCCAATCTCTTAGGCAAAGAAGGTGAAGGCTTTAAAATTGCAATGGCCAACTTGGATGCTGGAAGGATTGGCATTGCTTCTCAAGCTCTGGGAATTGCAGAAGGCGCCATGGAACATGCTGTCCAATATGCAAAAGACAGGGTTCAATTTGGCAAACCCATTGCAGCACAACAGGGGATCGGTTTCAAACTGTCCGAAATGGCAACAGGCATAGAAGCATCAAGGCTACTGGTCTATCGGGCGGCGTATTTACGCTCAAGTGGATTGAAGTGCGGTAAAGAAGCGGCCATGGCTAAGCTATTTGCTTCGAGGACGGCTGTCGATGTGACGATAGAAGCAGTCCAAGTGTTCGGAGGCTACGGGTATACAACAGAATATCCGGTCGAGCGCTATTTCAGGGATGCAAAGGTAACCGAAATTTATGAGGGAACGAGTGAAATACAGAGAATGGTCATCAGTAAGAGTCTATAAATACGAAAAAGACGGGGGACATGGTCATGCAATTTAAACTAACGGAAGAACATGAAATGATTAGGAAGATGGTACGCAACTTTGCCCAGAATGAAGTGGCTCCGACAGCTGCTGAGAGGGATGAAGAAGAACGATTTGACCGAGAGATTTTCGATAAAATGGCTGAACTTGGACTGACAGGGATTCCGTGGCCAGAGGAATACGGCGGAATTGGAAGCGATTACTTAGCGTATTGCATAGCGATTGAGGAACTTTCCCGCGTTTGCGCTTCTACTGGAGTGACTCTATCAGCCCATACTTCGCTTGCAGGGTGGCCAATATATAAATTTGGTTCTGAAGAGCAAAAACAAAAATACCTTCGCCCGATGGCACTGGGGGAAAAAATCGGTGCATACGGCCTTACTGAACCTAGCTCAGGCTCAGACGCAGGCGGTATGAGAACGTCTGCAAAGCTTGTAGGTGATGAATATATTATCAGCGGTTCGAAAATCTTCATTACGAACGGCGGGATTGCTGATACATATGTCGTCTTTGCATTGACAGATCCTGAATCGAAACAAAAAGGAACGAGTGCCTTTATCATTGAAAAGGACTTCCCGGGTTTTAGTGTTGGTAAAAAAGAGAAGAAGCTGGGAATCCGTTCATCACCGACCACGGAAATCATCTTTGATGAGTGCCGAGTTCCTAAAGAAAACCTTCTTGGAAAAGAAGGAGAAGGCTTTAAAATTGCGATGATGACGCTTGATGGGGGCCGTAATGGAATTGCAGCACAAGCTGTAGGCATAGCCCAAGGTGCACTGGATGCCGCAGTTGACTATGCAAAAGAGCGCGTACAATTCGGCAAGCCAATTTCTGCACAGCAAGGAATCGGTTTTAAATTGGCGGATATGGCAACGGGTGTTGAAGCTTCAAGGCTATTAACCTATCAGGCTGCCTGGTTGGAATCAGTGGGCCTTCCTTATGGAAAAGAGTCGGCCATGTCCAAACTCTTTGCTGGAGATACAGCAATGAAAGTGACGACGGAAGCCGTGCAGGTTTTCGGTGGTTATGGTTATACAAAAGATTACCCAGTGGAGCGGTATATGCGTGATGCGAAAATAACCCAGATCTACGAAGGTACACAGGAAATTCAAAAGCTGGTCATCTCAAGGATGATTACTAAATAGTATTGAAATCGAGGTTTTCCGATGAGGCATCGTCCTTACCGGAATACCCTTTTCAATTTCTTCGGAAGTATGTCTTTGGTAATTAATTGAAGGGATTCAAAAAAGGGGTTTGAAAATGGAAAAAAGAGAAGTTCTTGCATCGGTAAAGGATGAGCGGCTGGTTGAAAAAAGGCGTACACAAATGATTAAAGGGGCGGTGACCCTTTTTAAGGAAAAGGGATTTCATCGAACGACTACCAGGGAAATTGCCAAAGCCGCTGGCTTCAGTATTGGCACGTTATACGAGTATATCCGGACCAAGGAAGATATATTATATCTCGTCTGTGACTTTATCTACGATGAAGTCCAGGAAAAGCTTCAAAAAGAAATAGAACAGAGTGATGGGACACTTGAAAGTTTGAAGCTGACGATCGCTTACTTTTATAAAGTGATGGATGAAATGCAGGACGAAGTGCTGGTCATGTATCAGGAAGTGAAAGCTCTGACGAAAGATGCTTTACCTTATGTTCTGAACAAAGAAATTCGGATGGTGGGCATGTTCGAAAAGGTCATAACGAAGTGTGTTGAGAATGGGGAGCTATTGTTGACGGAAAAACAAATAAGCCTTGTTTCACATAACATTTTTGTTCAGGGACAGATGTGGAGTTTCAGAAGATGGGCTTTGCATAAAAATTACACGCTTCAAGAGTATGTTGAACTGCAGACGCAATTATTGATTCAAAATGTATCGCTTCAGAAAAGTCTCTGATATAAAAACGTTTCAATAAGGAGGAGCTAAATGAGTACAGTTGAGGTGTATAACCCGAAGAACCATATCAGATTCGTTACAGCTTCGAGTTTATTTGATGGACATGATGCATCTATCAATATAATGAGGAGAATCCTTCAGTCCAGCGGGGCGGAAGTAATTCACTTAGGACATAATCGTTCGGTGGAGGAGATCGTGAATGCTGCCATTCAGGAAGATGTTCAGGGAATAGCCATGTCATCTTATCAAGGCGGTCATGTGGAATATTTTAAATATATGTATGACCTGCTGAAAGAAAAGGGAGCCGAGCACATTCGGATTTTTGCCGGAGGTGGCGGTGTCATCATCCCGAAGGAAATTAAAGAACTCCATGATTATGGGATTGCCCGCATCTTTTCTCCTGATGAAGGGCGGGAATATGGGCTTCAAGGCATGATAAATGTATTGATGGAGGAGTGTGATTTCTCGACTGTCAAACCATCTTTACAGGAACGCTTTGATGAATTGATTGCAGGGGGAACAAATGCCATTGCCCAATTTATTACCTTTGCTGAAAATAGACTCGACGCTTCAAAGGAATCTGCAGCAGCGGTGGAGAGTCTTTTTGAGCAGATCAAGACTTCCGAAAAGAAGGTTCCTGTTCTTGGGATTACAGGGACGGGCGGCGCTGGAAAAAGTTCGTTGACTGATGAATTGATACGGAGGTTCATTAACGAAATTCCAGACGAGAAAGTCGCCATTCTATCTGTCGACCCGACCAAACAAAAAACAGGCGGTGCCCTGTTAGGTGACAGGATTAGAATGAATGCGATTTTTTCAGAGCGAGTTTATATGAGGAGCTTAGCCACGCGTCATTCAAAAAGTGAGTTGTCTTTGGCGATAAAAGATGCCATTTCAGTCGTGAAGGCAGCTGGATTCGACCTAATCATCGTTGAAACGAGCGGAATTGGTCAGGGAGATGCAGAAATTGCCGAAATATGCGATGTATCCATGTATGTAATGACGAGTGAATTCGGTGCGCCTTCACAACTCGAAAAAATCGATATGATTGATTACGCAGACTTGATAGTCATTAATAAATATGAGCGTAAAGGCTCCGAGGATGCAAAAAACCAAGTTCAAAAACAATATCAAAGAAGCCGTACGCTTTTTGATCAAGATCCATCGGAAATGCCGGTATACGGTACAATAGCTTCCCAATTCAATGACCCAGGAACAAATGCATTATTCGCAGCACTGATTGAAAAGCTTAATGAAAAATCAGGGACGGGTTGGATTACTGCCTTTTCGAAAGAAGCGGATGTCTATAAGCAAAATGTCATCATTCCAACCGATCGCCGTTATTATTTACGTGAAATCAGTGATACGGTCAGATCGTATCATAAACGCGCGACTGAACAAGTACGTATTGCCCGCAGGCTTTTCCAGCTTGAAGGAGCTATTGAAACAGTTAAGGAAAATGATGGTAACGAAGGCATTGTGGCTTCTTTAGAGAATTTGAAAAAGGAAACCGCTTCAAATCTATCACCTGAATCTAAAAAAATCCTTTCAGGATGGATGGATTTAAAAGAAAAGTATGCAGGGGAGCAGTTTGTAACGAGAGTCAGGGATAAGGAAATCGTCACAAAGCTGAAAACTAAAAGTTTATCAGGTTTAATGATTCCGAGAGTATCATTGCCTAAATATGTTGATTATGGAGAAATCTTAGGATGGGTATTCCGTGAGAACGTTCCCGGCTTCTTTCCTTACACAGCGGGAGTCTTTCCATTCAAGCGTGAAGGGGAAGACCCGAAGCGGCAGTTTGCCGGTGAAGGATCGCCCGACCGGACCAACAGGCGTTTTCATTATTTGTCAAAGGATGATAATGCTAAACGGCTAAGTACGGCTTTCGATTCTGTAACTTTATATGGCGAGGATCCTGATCATCGGCCTGATATCTATGGAAAGGTAGGGGAAAGTGGAGTCAGTATCTGTACGTTGGATGACATGAAAAAGCTTTATGCAGGCTTTGACCTTTGCCACCCCTCAACCTCTGTATCCATGACCATCAATGGACCGGCACCGATCATTTTGGCCATGTACATGAATACGGCAGTCGATCAGCAGATTCAACGGAAAGAAGAAGAGCTAGGCCGCCCCCTTACGGATGCCGAAGCAGAAGAAGTGCAGGCTTATACTCTTCAAACGGTACGCGGAACCGTTCAAGCGGATATTCTGAAGGAGGACCAAGGCCAGAATACTTGCATCTTCTCTACGGAATTTGCCTTAAGGTTAATGGGAGATATCCAAGCATATTTCATTGATCGGAAAGTCAGGAACTACTACTCTGTATCCATTTCTGGCTATCACATTGCTGAAGCGGGTGCCAATCCCATTTCACAGCTGGCTTTTACATTAGCGAAT
This sequence comes from Peribacillus sp. YIM B13482, assembly GCF_042787975.1. Taxonomy (NCBI): domain Bacteria; kingdom Bacillati; phylum Bacillota; class Bacilli; order Caryophanales; family Bacillaceae; genus Peribacillus; species Peribacillus sp. YIM B13482. The sequence continues at coordinate 36,411 of NZ_JBHZPF010000007.1, read as the reverse complement.
GGCTTTACTTACATCGAATATTATTTAAGTCGCGGAATGAATATTGATGACTTTGCCCCGAATTTGTCATTCTTCTTCTCAAATGGGCTTGACCCGGAATATACGGTTATCGGGAGGGTGGCAAGAAGGATTTGGGCGACAGTCATGCGGGATAAATATGGTGCGAATGACCGTAGCCAGAAGCTGAAATACCACATACAGACTTCAGGGCGCTCCCTTCATGCGCAAGAAATTGATTTTAATGATATTAGAACGACACTACAGGCTTTAATGGCACTACAGGACAACTGTAACTCGCTGCATACTAATGCGTACGATGAAGCTATCACGACGCCTACTGAAGAATCCGTACGCCGGGCAATGGCCATACAAATGATCATTACAAAGGAGCATGGGCTCTCAAAAAATGAAAACCCGATGCAAGGTGCCTTTATCGTAGAGGAATTGACGGATCTGGTTGAAGAAGCTGTACTGCAAGAGTTCGATCGGATCAATGATCGAGGCGGGGTGTTGGGTGCTATGGAGACACAGTATCAGCGCGGGAAAATCCAGGATGAATCCATGCATTACGAAATGAAAAAGCATACGGGTGAATTGCCGATCATTGGGGTCAATACGTATTTGAACCCCAATCCTCCTTCCGAGGAAGCTGTGAACAGCATGGAAATTGCCCGTGCAACAAAGGAAGAAAAGGAAGGGCAAATCATAAATCTCCGGGCATTCCAGGAAAGGAATAAGGAGTTCACGGATGAGGCGCTAACTAAACTGAAATTGGCAGCCATGAATGGGGAAAATATCTTTGCTGAACTGATGAACTGTGTGAGAGTGGCCAGTCTTGGCCAGATAACCAGGGCGCTATATGATGTAGGCGGTCAGTATCGAAGAAATATGTAGAGCAAGAAGGGGGGGCACCGATTTTTAGGGGCCCCTTTTTTAAATAATTTCCGTCTTTTTTAACAAAATGAAGATTTTACCTTATAATTATTTGGAAAAGGGGCATAAATGAAGAATCAGCCCTATTGGAGTTGAGAAAATGAACCTGAAAATGATTGGGAAAATCATAGGTTACATTCTTGCCATCGTTATTTTAATTGAATTGTATGAGCATCAATTGGGTGCCATCTCTTTTTTTATCCTGACTGTTGTATTTTTTACGGCAGCCTTTCGTCAGAAATCGAAAAAAGAAAGTGCATGATTTTTTCTGCTTAAGGGTTCCGGTGAAAGATAGACATTTAGGTAAATCTGTGAAAGTATCAGATAGAACTAGCATAAACCCATTTAGATTGTTTATAATGGAGTATATGTCTAGCAGGAATTGTCGTTATTTTATCGAAATACTGTTTTAGATTATTTTTTTATGTGAAAAAACACGGAATTCAGTGTTTGAATAGAGAAGGGAAGTGCGGAATTTGAGTTTAAAAGAACACTCAAAAGAGCAATTATTGGAAATGTCCTTAATAGAGATGGCATATGATTTGTTGGTGGAAAGAAATGAACCGATTCCATTTAAAGACTTAATAAGCGAATTAGCATCGCTGCACCATTTATCTAAAGCGGAAGTGGCAAAGAAAATTGCACAATTCTATACGGATTTAAATGTGGATGGCCGCTTCACTTCACTTGGGGACAACCGCTGGGGATTGAAAACATGGTATCCAGTTGACCAAATCGAAGAAGAAGTCGTGCATGTTGTAAAACCTAAAAAGAAAAAGAAAACGAAAAAGGCTGCTGTCGTTATCGACGATTTCGATGAACTTGAAGACGAAGATCTTGACTTTGAAGAAGATGTCGATGATCTGGATGAGGATGAAGATGACGACGATGATGATGATATTCTAGGTTCTCCAGTTATTGACGAAGTGCTTTTGGATGATGACGTGGATGATGATGATGATCTGGAAGAAGAAATAATTGAAGATGAAGCATTTGTCCTGGAAGATGATGAGGACGAAGATGAAGACGAAGAAGAGTTGAAAGAAGAGAATGACAAATAAATAATCGCCCTTGACTTTTTGAGGCGAAATTTGTAGAATCATTTTTGGGCTCCTTAAAAAAGGACACAATGATTAAATTATATCGCTCCCTTACTTTTATTGTAAGCGGAGCGTTTTTGTTTTTAATGATGGAATGAATAAATGACATCATTTTTTTATTTTTAAAAATGATTTCTCTTAGAATTGTAAAAACTATAGAGAACATATTTATGTTAACTGTCATTTAAGGAAATTTATTCTTGTTCATGTATCCTGCATGACTCTCACTAAAAACCTTTAAGTGATTAATGGTTTGTACAGATTTTATGGTTATAGCTTTAACCGCCTGTGTGGCGGAAGATTTGATGCAGGTTCTGATTAAATGATATGAAGAACGGCATTCGAAGAAAACAATCTATAGGAGGATATAAGATGACAAAATATATTTTTGTGACAGGTGGAGTAGTTTCTTCCTTAGGAAAAGGGATAACTGCAGCTTCTTTAGGTAGACTTTTAAAAAATAGGGGATTGAATGTTACGATCCAGAAGTTTGACCCTTATATCAACTTGGATCCTGGTACGATGAGTCCATATCAACATGGTGAAGTGTTTGTAACAGATGATGGTGCTGAAACGGATTTGGATCTTGGGCATTATGAGCGTTTTATTGATATCAACCTTGGTAAACACAGCAATGTGACTACAGGTAAAATTTATTCAACCGTCCTGAGAAAAGAACGCCGTGGTGATTATTTAGGTGGAACAGTTCAAGTCATTCCCCATATCACGAATGAAATTAAAGAACGGGTTTTCCGTTCAGGTAATGAAACGAATGCCGATATAGTCATTACTGAAATTGGTGGTACTGTAGGGGATATCGAGTCTCTTCCGTTCCTTGAAGCGATTCGCCAAATTAAAAGTGATATCGGGATCAATAATGTTATGTATATCCACTGTACACTGGTCCCTTACATCAAAGCTGCTGGTGAAATGAAAACAAAACCGACACAGCATAGTGTAAAAGAATTACGCAGTCTTGGCATTCAGCCGAATATCATCGTTGCACGTACAGAAAGCCCAATTTCACAAGATATGAAGGATAAAATCGCTTTATTCTGCGATATCGATAAAAATTCTGTCATCGAATGTCTTGATGCGGATACACTTTACTCCATCCCTCTTGCGCTTCAAGCACAAAATATGGACCAAATCGTTTGTGATCACTTGAAATTGGACTGTGGCGAAGCGGATATGGAAGATTGGAAGGAACTTGTCAAAAAGGTAACTTCTTTATCAAAGAAAACGAAAATCGCTCTAGTCGGAAAATATGTTGAATTGCAAGATGCTTATCTTTCTGTTGTGGAAGCACTTAAGCATGCAGGTTACGCATTTGATGCAGATGTTGAAATCGACTGGGTGAATTCTGAAGATGTAACAAAAGAAAATGTTGCTGAACTTCTTAAAGATGCAGATGGAATCCTTGTCCCTGGTGGCTTTGGAGATCGTGGAATCGAAGGGAAAATTGCAGCGACCGAGTTTGCCCGTACGACAAAAACACCGTTCTTCGGAATCTGTTTAGGCATGCAGTTGGCATCCATTGAATATGCACGCAACGTCCTAGGATTGCCAGAAGCGCATTCAGCTGAAATTAAGGAAGATACTCCAGATCCAATCATCGATCTTCTTCCTGAGCAAAAGGATGTAGAAGATTTGGGCGGAACACTGCGTCTTGGTCTGTATCCATGTAAGCTTATCGAAGGAACTAAAGCATACGAAGCATATAATGATGAGGTTGTTTATGAACGTCACCGTCACCGTTATGAGTTCAATAACCACTACCGTCAGGCTATGGAAGAGGCAGGATTCGTCTTCTCAGGTACAAGCCCAGATGGCCGTCTGGTTGAAATCGTTGAATTGAAAGATCATCCTTGGTTTGTGGCTTCCCAATTCCATCCGGAATTCACGTCACGCCCTAACCGTCCACAGCCGCTATTCCGTGACTTTGTCGGTATGTCTTTAAAGAGCAGCAAAAAACTTTAATAAATAAAAAAACAGCCCATGTGGCTGTTTTTTTTTGTTTAAGATAATTTATCATTCTTCATCATCATATTCTTTTATGATTTCTTCAAGAGTGAATTTAATCCCATAATAAGCGAAAAGAGCGGCAATGAGGGTAGGGTACCCATATCGATTTCCAGTTTCATCGGGGATCAACCCTCGTTGCATACGTAAGTCTATATGTACGTCTGCCAACTCTAGAAGGGACTCCTCTTTAGAAGGAACGGATGTAGAAACTGCAACAAATGGTATATCATTTTCCTTTAGTTGTTTTGCCAGCATCAATGCTTCAAAATCATCTGAATGGCGAGTGAATATAAGAAATCGATCTTCCCTGGACATAGTTTCTCCCAATTCAAATCTTTTTGCCTTAGGAAAAGGCTCTGCCCCATCCAAAGCCTCCGACGTGACGCCCTGCATTTCACCAAATCCGTGAATGAACACTGAGCCATCCCCAATCGCCGCCTGAGCCAGCAGGCGGCCGGCATCCTCCATTTCAAAGGCTTCATTTTCAATCATTTTTTTAAATAAACCGCTTATCTGTGTCGAGAAAATTTTTAACATGATTAGGGACTCCTTTAAAAAATTATATCTTTATTATAAAGGACTTTCCCTTGCATTGACAGGCTTCTGGGCTTCTGATCCAAAGGGCTAAATTAACTAAATCGGTCGAAAAAACAAAAAAATTGAAAATCCTTTTAGCCATAGAGCAGGAATTTTGTTACAATTATCGAATATGAACATAGAAATCATGAATGGGGAATAAATGCGTTGGACTACAAGTAATTTGACGCAACCTATGTAATGGCCGACTAGGCTAATACATTTAATTAAATAAATCGGGTAAGGGAGAGGTGATTAAATGTCAGGGAAAATATTAATAGTTGATGATCAATTTGGGATTCGTATTTTATTGAACGAGGTTTTACATAAAGAAGGGTATGAAACATTTCAAGCCGCAAATGGCATTCAGGCCCTGGAAGTGCTAAATAATCATTCACCAGATCTTGTATTACTGGATATGAAGATTCCCGGAATGGATGGCATTGAGATATTGAAGAGGATGAAAGTGGTCGATCCGGACATCCGGGTCATAATCATGACCGCATATGGTGAACTCGATATGATTCAAGAAGCGAAGGATTTAGGTGCAATGACCCACTTTGCAAAGCCGTTTGATATTGATGATATTAGAAAAGCCGTTCGTGAATATTTACCGATACAGTCAAGTTAATGGTCTTGGAAATTTAATGTTTTTGACTAAGGAATTGCCGCGGCTATCTTTTTTAAGATGGGCCGTTGTTTTTTTTGGAATAAAATTTGAAGCACGATATAGTGTATTTGTTGCTGTTTTTTTGATGTATTGATATGCTAAAAGAAGCGAGATATTCTGATTTATAAGCGTATGCTACTTTGGTTTTAGGGAATATCTAGAAAGAATTAACTTTAAAATAATTACATTCACTAGTAGGAGGAAATCAAATGCCTTTAGTTTCTATGAAAGATATGCTGAATAAAGCTCTTGATGAAAAATATGCAGTAGGTCAATTCAATATCAATAACCTGGAATGGACTCAAGCCATTTTAGCTGCTGCAGAACACGAAAAATCTCCAGTCATCCTTGGTGTTTCCGAAGGGGCTGCCCGTCATATGGGTGGTTTTAAAACGACTGTCATGATGGTTCAAGGATTGTTGGAAGACATGAAAATCACTGTTCCTGTGGCCATTCACCTTGACCATGGTTCAAGTTTTGATAAATGTAAAGAGGCTATCGAAGCTGGATTCACTTCAGTAATGATCGATGCTTCACACCACCCGATTGAAGAGAATATCGAAACAACCAAGAAGGTTGTCGAATTCGCTCACGCACGTAATGTTTCTGTTGAAGCGGAAGTGGGCACAGTTGGCGGACAAGAAGATGATGTGATCGCTGATGGAGTCGTATATGCAGATCCTCAAGAATGTGAACAGTTAGTTAAAGAAACGAATGTCGATTGTTTTGCTCCTGCGTTGGGATCCGTTCACGGTCCATACAAAGGTGAACCTAACCTAGGCTATAAAGAAATGGAAGAAGTACGGGATTTAACAAACAAACCTCTTGTTCTTCATGGTGGTACAGGCATTCCTACGAAAGATATCCAAAAAGCGATTTCTCTTGGAACATCAAAAATCAATGTGAATACGGAAAATCAAATTGTGTTTACCAAAGCCGTTCGTGAAATTCTGAATAACGATGCTGAAGTATACGATCCACGTAAATACATGGTACCTGGCCGTGAAGCGATTAAAGAAACTGTCATCGGCAAAATGCGTGAATTCGGTTCAAACGGTAAAGCATAAATAACAAAAGCAATATGGGTTTCATCCCTTAAATGTAAGATGAAGATGAAATAGATGATAATTCCATTTGGGGGGGCACCCCCCTAATGGTTTCTTTTAGATGCAGACTGGAATCCGAGCTCTATTTTTTGAACAATTAGAATTCAGATAAAAAAATTGATTACATACGGAGGATATTTTATGAAATTCTTTATTGATACAGCAAACATGGAAGAAATAAAGCAAGCACACGAACTTGGCGTTTTAGCAGGTGTTACGACTAACCCGTCCCTTGTTGCAAGAGAAAAGGGAGTTTCTTTCCATGAACGGTTAAAAGAAATCACAAGCCTTGTTAAGGAATCCGTTTCTGCAGAAGTCATTGCGCTTGATTTTGAAGGAATGATGGCTGAAGCCAAGGAATTAGTTGCAATTGCACCTAATATCACGATTAAGGTACCAATGACTCCAGACGGTTTGAAGGCTGTTGCAGCTCTTACAAAACAAGGTGTCAAAACAAATGTCACCCTTATTTTCAGTGCCAACCAAGCATTATTGGCAGCTAGGGCTGGGGCAACTTATGTATCGCCATTTTTAGGACGCTTGGATGACATTGGCCAAAATGGTTTGGATTTAATTTCGGATATTGCTGACATATTTGCGATCCATGATATCAATGCTGAGATCATTGCAGCTTCTATCCGCCACCCGATGCATATTACTGAAGCGGCTCTTAAAGGGGCACATATTGCAACGATCCCTTATAAAGTTTTAATGCAACTATTCCACCACCCATTAACGGACAAAGGGATTGAAGCTTTCTTGAAGGATTGGAATTCTCGTACTGAAGCATAATGCCTTGCCGCTAAGTCGCTATAGATTGCACCGTTTTAAATAAAATTAACATAAATTAGAAATTTTTAGCTTTTTTTACATGAATTTTATAATTTTGTGTAAACTAAGGAACAGATAGTGAATGTTGTCGGATTATGCAATTTTCTTGTGGTAAAATATTACTTTTGGAAGTAGCATCTAAGTGCTTAGCGTGGAAGGGAGTTTATTATGGAAAAACTTAAAATTGCCGGTGGCTATCCTTTAAAGGGAAGCATTCGTGTCAGCGGAGCAAAAAATAGTGCGGTTGCCCTTATCCCTGCAACAATTTTGGCGGACTCTCCTGTAACGATTGAAGGCCTGCCTGATATCTCGGATGTACAGATGCTGAAAGAGTTAATGGAGGAAATTGGCGGTGAGGTTTCCTTTGATGATGGGGAAATGACAGTGAATCCCAGCAGAATGATTTCAATGCCTCTTCCCAATGGAAGAGTTAAGAAGTTACGTGCCTCCTATTATTTAATGGGGGCGATGCTTGGTAAATTCAAAAAGGCAGTGATTGGCTTGCCTGGAGGCTGCCATTTAGGTCCTCGCCCAATAGATCAGCATATAAAGGGGTTTGAAGCGCTAGGCGCACAAGTGACGAATGAACAAGGAGCCATTTACCTTAGGGCGGACGAGCTACGGGGGGCACGCATTTATTTGGACGTCGTCAGTGTAGGGGCAACGATCAATATTATGCTTGCCGCTGTTTTGGCCAAAGGCCGCACAGTGATTGAAAATGCTGCGAAAGAACCGGAAATCATCGATGTTGCCACATTGTTGACCAACATGGGAGCGAAAATCAAGGGTGCCGGAACCGATATCATTCGTATTGATGGTGTGGAAAGTTTACATGGGTGCAAACATACGATCATACCAGATCGGATTGAAGCCGGGACTTTCATGATTTTAGCCGCTGCGGTCGGTGAAGGAATCTTGATCGATAATGTCATCCCCCAGCATTTGGAGTCATTGACTGCCAAAATGAGGGAAATGGGAATTAATATTGAAGCCGGTGATGATCAGATTTTTGTCTCACCAGGAGATAAATATAAGTCCGTTGATATCAAGACGCTGGTTTATCCCGGATTTCCAACAGATCTTCAGCAGCCCTTCACTTCACTCTTAACAAAAGCAAGCGGTTCTAGCATGGTGACCGATACGATATACGGGGCACGATTTAAGCATATTGATGAACTGCGACGCATGAATGCGAAGATCAAAGTCGAGGGCAGAGCAGGCATCATTGATGGTCCTGTCCAGCTTCATGGAGCAAAAGTGAAGGCAAGCGATTTACGTGCCGGAGCAGCTCTGGTAATTGCCGGTTTAATGGCTGAAGGGATTACCGAAGTGACCGGGCTTGAACATATAGATCGCGGATATAGCCATCTGGTTGAAAAACTTTCAGGTTTGGGAGCAACGATTTGGCGTGAAGAAATGACGCAAGAAGAGGTGGAGCAGCTTAAAAGCTGATCCCTTTTCTTGTTACCCCATTGTGTTACTATATATGATATAATGTGTTATACTAATATATAAATAAATCATGCTAGTGTACATGAGGGGGAACCGGAAATGGAAAGAAGTTTATCGATGGAGCTTGTCCGCGTAACAGAGGCGGCGGCACTAAATTCTGCTCGTTGGATGGGAAGAGGAATGAAAGACGAAGCAGATGATGCAGCAACAACTGCAATGAGGGATGTTTTCAATACAATACCCATGCAAGGGACGGTTGTAATCGGTGAAGGGGAAATGGATGAAGCGCCAATGCTTTATATTGGTGAAAAGCTTGGTACTGGTCTTGGGCCACTAGTCGATGTTGCAGTTGATCCTTTGGAAGGAACGAACATCGTTGCATCTGGCGGCTGGAATGCATTGGCTGTATTGGCGATAGCAGATAAGGGGAACTTGCTTCATGCCCCGGATATGTATATGGATAAAATAGCCGTTGGTCCCGAGGCTGTTGGTCAGATTGATATCAATGCTTCTGTGTTGGACAACCTGAAAGCGGTAGCCAAGGCGAAAAATAAAGATATCCAAGACGTAGTCGCAACAGTTTTGAACCGTGATCGTCATTCGAAGATCATTCACGAACTTCGTGAGGCAGGGGCACGTATCAAGTTGATCAACGATGGAGATGTAGCAGGTGCCATCAATACGGCCTTCGATCTTACCGGTGTTGACATCTTATTCGGATCTGGCGGAGCTCCAGAGGGAGTTATTGCAGCTGTTGCCTTGAAATGCCTCGGAGGAGAAATTCAAGGTAAACTTATTCCTCAAAGTGATGAAGAAGTGGAACGCTGTGTAAAAATGGGCCTTGAATTAGGAAGAGTCCTCAGAATGGAAGACCTTGTTCGCGGAGATGACGCAATTTTTGCTGCAACAGGTGTGACTGATGGAGAGCTTTTACGAGGTGTACAATTTAAAGGAAATTACGGCGAAACACAATCCGTAGTCATGCGTGCTAAATCTGGAACCGTTCGTTTCATTGATGGACGTCACAGTCTTAAAATTAAACCGAATGGTCTGATTGACTAAGAACGTTTTTTAGAAAAGATCACAGCTAAAAAGCGAGCGGGTTCATCGCTCGCTTTCTCTTTTTAAAAATTTAAGTTGAATAATTAAAATAAAAAAAGTAAAATAAAGCTTGGTTTACTATTAATTGATTTATATATAAAATCTGCCCTTTCACTCCAAACTTCAAGAAGCCTTCAAATAATTTTCTTCTTTACATGTAAAAATGTATCATCCTTTCTAAGAAAACTCTGGTCGGGTACATGGATTGCGGTTTTTCTTCCATCTAACAAACCATTTCTTTTTCAGTATGGGTGAAAACGTTTAATTAATAAAAGTGTGGTGTCATAATGAATTTAACTATTTCTAATTTAGAAAACATGAAACTAAAGGATCTCTATGAGCACGCGCGTGAATATAAAGTTTCCTATTACAGCAAACTTTCAAAAAAGGAACTTATTTTCGCTATCCTGAAAGCACAAGCTGAGCAGGATGGTCTCCTATTCATGGAGGGCGTTTTAGAGATCATCCCTTCCGAGGGCTTCGGTTTCTTGCGTCCAATTAATTATTCTCCAAGCTCGGAGGATATTTATATTTCTGCTTCACAGATCCGCAGATTCGATTTGCGAAATGGAGATAAAGTGTCCGGTAAGGTAAGGCCTCCAAAAGAAAACGAGCGCTATTATGGATTGCTGCATGTTGAAGCTGTCAATGGCGATAATCCGGAATCGGCTAAGGAGCGTGTTCATTTTCCAGGCTTAACACCGCTGTATCCAAACAGACAAATTAAACTGGAAACGACACCGAAGAACTTATCAACTAGAATTATGGATGTCTTGGCACCGGTAGGTTTTGGACAGCGTGGTCTGATTGTCGCACCGCCAAAAGCTGGTAAAACGATGCTTATCAAAGAAATTGCCAATGCGATAACCACGAACCATCCTGAATCGGAATTGATTGTACTGTTGATCGATGAACGCCCGGAAGAAGTGACGGACATTGAACGCTCCGTTGCTGGTGACGTGGTGAGTTCAACGTTCGATGAAGTGCCTGAAAACCATATAAAGGTGGCAGAGCTAGTGTTGGAAAGAGCTATGCGCCTTGTGGAGCATAAACGGGATGTCATCATTTTAATGGATAGCATTACCCGGCTTGCCCGTGCTTATAACCTTGTCATTCCGCCGAGCGGGCGTACACTATCCGGAGGGATTGACCCTGCTGCATTCCATCGTCCAAAACGCTTTTTCGGTGCGGCGAGGAATATCGAGGAGGGCGGCAGCTTGACGATCCTTGCTACGGCATTGGTAGACACGGGTTCAAGAATGGACGATGTCATTTATGAGGAATTTAAAGGTACGGGTAATATGGAACTGCATTTAGATCGTGCCCTTGCAGAAAGACGTATCTTCCCGGCAATCGATATCCGTCGCTCAGGCACTCGTAAAGAAGAATTGTTAATTCCGAAAGATCGCCTGGATAAATTATGGGCTATTAGGAAAACGATGTCAGATTCACCTGATTTCTCAGAGAAATTCCTTCGCCGTCTAAAACAGACAAAAGGTAATGAAGAGTTTTTCAGTAAGTTGGATGAAGAGATGTCAGAAATGAAAAAGGGACCAGCGAGCGTTAAACGTTCTTAAACAGTGAAAGAAACAAACTGTTGCACAACTAGTCTTAAGTTGCTATAATGGGTTCATGTGTTTTTACAATAAATGTGAGGGTGCTTTTCCCTCACCTTGAAGTATATAACTCTGTTTCGAATGATTCAGGGCAGAAGGAGCTGAAAAGAATGAAAACTGGAATTCATCCAAATTATAAACTTTCAAAAGTATCTTGCTCTTGCGGAAACACTTTTGAAACTGGTTCAGTTAAAGAAGAGATCAAAGTTGAGACTTGTTCAGAGTGCCACCCATTCTATACTGGTCGTCAAAAATTCGCTGAAGCTGGCGGACGTGTTGATCGTTTCAACAAAAAATACGGTATTAAATAAGCCGGACTTTTTAAAAAACAGGCAAGTATTTTTCTTGCCTGTTTTTTATTTTCTGTAAACAGGTAAGAATTTTTATAAAGCCGGGTCCACTTCAATTATGGCTAAGGGATCGACAGGTGGAAGGGAGTAGCTGTTTCCATGTATGTAATGAAACAAACAGGCTGGATTGAGCTTATTTGCGGAAGCATGTTTTCAGGTAAATCTGAGGAATTGATTAAACGAGTCAGCCGTGCTCAATTTGCTAAAGAGCAAATAGCTGTATTTAAACCGGCTATAGATAATCGCTATGCGGAAGAGGCTGTCGTATCGCACAATGGCTCTTCTGTGATGGCAAAACCGATTGCCCATTCAACTGATATTTTTAAGCATTTGGACAAGCCCCTGGATATCATTGCTATAGATGAAGTGCAATTTTTTGATCATGAAATTATCGGGGTTGCCCAGCATCTTGCGGACAGCGGTTATCGAGTGATTATGGCTGGACTCGATCAAGACTTCAGAGGTGAACCATTCGGTCCTATGCCTGTTCTATTATCGCTAGCAGAATCAGTGACTAAGCTGCAGGCTGTGTGTGAAGTGTGCGGTTCACCTGCGAGCAGGACACAGCGCTTGATAGATGGGGCGCCGGCCTCCTATGATGAGCCGATCATCCTTGTGGGTGCATCGGAATCATACGAGCCCCGTTGCCGCCATCATCACGAAGTTCCAGGTAAGCAGGCTGTCGGGATTAAAGAACATATTTGAATGATGGTGCCCTAGGATCGATTGAGATCTTAGGGTGCTTTTTTATGAAGAAATGGTTAAGTAATTTATACGGGAAATTGAGTTTATTCTGAAAGCGGATAAGCCATGTTGAAAAAACTTTCTAAAGGCATTCAGGTGGTAAGACCAATACATGGAAGGGAAATTAAAAGATAAATATTGCCCCATTTTGGGAAGGCTAACTTAGGAAATGTCCTTGTTTAACTAGTCAAAATGGAGGGGAAAAATATGAAATCAATACTGGTTTTTATGATGGCCTTTTTTCTTGCTGCACTAACAGCATGCGGTCAAAATGACAATGCAATAAATAATGATTCGGAATATGGCGATCAATCCCGGGATGGAAAAGATTTTGTTGGCAAAGGTTTAAAACGTATGTCTAATAATGATTGGGACAATGAAACGGAACGGCCATCGGATCAAGTCCTAAACACTCCGCATCAAACATCGAATAATTCCCCTTCCATGGGGCAGGAAATTGATAAAATCCGAGAGGTCGTTAAGTCGAAAACTAATTATGAAGCGGGAACCGTGTGGTTAAATGGCAATACCATACATGTTACGGTCCATGATAAAGGCGAAATCAAGACGGAAGAGAAAAGAAATGAGGAAAAGCGGCGAATTCAAGACATGATAACCAGGGTTGTGCCCCAATATAAAATAGATGTTAAGTTAAAGAAATAACCACAATTTTGAATCCTCTTTGACGTTGATTATTCACCTATACTATAATTAACCTAGAAGTGAACTGAGCTGGGGCACTGAACTACTTATTTATAGTTAGAAAAGATGGATTACTTCCAATTCGTTTCAGATGTTTTGGAAAATTATGAGGTGAATAATTTGTTTGATCGATTGCAAGCAGTAGAAGATAGATATGAAAGATTGAATGAACTATTAAGTGACCCGGAGATCATTAATGACAATAAGAAGCTAAGGGAATATTCTAAGGAGCAATCCAGTATTCAAGAGACCGCATCGACTTATAAAGAATATAAAGCGGTTCGTGAGCAACTTCAGGAAGCTAAGGCTATGCTGGAGGACAAACTTGATGCGGATATGCGTGAAATGGTAAAAGAAGAGATTAATGAACTCGAAGAGACCATACAAGGCCTTGAGGATAAACTGAAAATATTGCTCATTCCGAAAGACCCTAACGATGATAAGAACGTAATCATGGAGATCCGCGGAGCGGCAGGCGGAGATGAAGCGGCTTTATTTGCAGGTAGCTTATACCGAATGTATAGCCGTTTTGCAGAAGTGCAGGGTTGGCGGACTGAAGTCATTGAAGCAAGTCCTACCGGGCTTGGAGGCTACAAGGAAATCATATTCATGATTAATGGCAATGGCGCTTATTCAAAATTGAAATTCGAAAATGGAGCCCATCGGGTTCAGCGAGTGCCTGAAACTGAATCAGGTGGACGGATTCATACATCTACAGCAACGGTTGCCGTTTTACCCGAAGCTGAGGAAGTGGAAGTCGAGATCCATGATAAGGATGTTCGTGTCGATACCTTTGCATCAAGCGGTCCTGGAGGGCAAAGTGTCAATACGACCATGTCAGCGGTGCGATTGACTCATATTCCGACTAATACGGTTGTATCCTGTCAAGATGAAAAATCACAAATCAAGAACAAAGAAAAAGCGATGAAGGTTTTGCGTGCTAGGGTGTATGATAAAATCCATCGCGAAGTGCAGGCGGAATATGATCAAAATAGGAAGCTTGCTGTTGGAACAGGCGATCGTTCCGAAAGGATTCGCACGTATAACTTCCCGCAAAACCGCGTTACTGACCACCGCATTGGTTTAACGATTCAAAAGCTGGATCAAATCATGGAAGGTAAACTGGATGATGTCGTGGATGCTTTAATCATGGAAGACCAATCTTCAAGGCTGGAAAATGCAGATGAATAATTCTGGCCTGAAAGTGTTTGAAGCCCTTAAGTGGGCTTCTTCTTTTTTAAAGGAAAATGATCGTGACGCCAATGCAGGGGAAATCCTGTTACAGCATTTATTAAAACAAACTCGCTCCCAGCTACTAGCCAACCTTCATGATGAGCTTAGTGAAGATGATTTTGGACAATTTAAGGCAGCTATTGAGCTTCACGCTGATGGAACACCCATCCAATATATAATAGGCAGTGAAGAATTTTATGGACGGACCTTCTTTGTAAATGAAGAAGTGCTGATACCGAGACCTGAAACAGAAGAATTGATTTATTATACATTACGAAAACTCCCGGCCATTTTTATGGAGGGACAGAAGCTCCGATTAGCGGATATTGGGACGGGCAGCGGTGCAATCGCCATTACGATGAAACTTGAAAAAACAAGCTTGTTGGTGATGGCCACGGACATAGCAGATCCTTCACTTGAAGTGGCGAGGGAAAATGCCGAATCACTTGGTGCCGAAGTGCAGTTCATGCAGGGTGATTTGCTTCAGCCTCTCATTAACACGAACCAGAAGGTGGACATCCTTTTATCGAATCCGCCATATATACCAAATGATGATCAAAAATCCATGTCTGTAGTCGTAACAGGCCATGAACCACATCGGGCTTTATTTGCTGGTGTCGACGGGCTGGATTTTTACCGCCGTTTTATGGAACAGTTACCTCTAATCATAAATGTGCCTGGACTGATCGGTTTTGAAGTGGGCACTGGACAGGGTCAGGCGGTTGCCGATTTATTGAAGCGAACCTTTCCCGCCGCAGAAGTATCCATTGTAAATGACATTAACGAAAAAGATAGAATGGTCTTTGCCGTATTAAAATAATTCGTCTCTTCTTTGGGACGGAAAGCGAGTGCCCTACGTTCCAATCAACGTTTTAATAGTGCAAACCCTCAAACAACAGTAGGCAAAAAAATCAATTAAATATCGAGTTGGTCTACAGTCTGGATCCGTCTCTACTTAGAGGCGGTTTTTTTATAATCTCCCCCTCACTATCGAATTGCTATATTTCCAACTATCAACTTTTTTGATTTTTACTAGTTTAAGATAGCTGGAAAATGGTGAGACTAATTCATGTGAGGGGGCGAAGGCGATGAAAACTAAACATTTAGCCATTATTTATCTATTAATCTTAACTATAGGAACGATCGTAAGTATATATATGCCTAAAGCGGAAATGGTCGGTGCAGAGGAAACGATGGTGATCCCGGATGAGGCGATTCGTCTGCGGATACTTGCTAATAGTGATACAGAAGAGGATCAATCGGTTAAGCGGCTGATTAGGGATGAGGTAAATAAAGATATCACAAAGTGGGTCGAGGAGCTTACTTCTTTGGATGACGCGAGGGATGTGATCACCTCACATCTACCGGATATCCAGGCCACGGCTGAGGCGGTTATAAAGGAACATGGTTTGGAACAGTCAGTAAAAGTAGATTTTGGACAAGCGGAATTTCCAACAAAACTTTACGGGCAGTATTTATATCCGGCAGGGGATTATGAAGCTGTGATCATTACACTGGGTGAAGGGGAAGGGGCTAATTGGTGGTGTGTGTTATTTCCTCCATTATGTTTCTTGGATTTTTCAAATGGGACGGCTGTAAGTCAAAGTCCGATTGTCGAGGATGAAGATAAAGAATCCGTAACTTCGGGAGGGAAGGCTTATGCTGCAACGAATGAAGAGAAAGAACTTGTTCAAGAGGAAGAAGTTGAAGAAAAGGTAAAAGATGAAAGTGTAAAAGAGGAAGTGCCGGAAGAAACGGTAAAAGATGAAAGTGTAAAAGAGGAAGTGCCGGAAGAAACGGTAAAGGAAAAGGTTATCGAGCCAGAGGTAAAAGGAGAAGTGACAGAAGTAAAAGGGAACGAGGAAGTAACGGAGGAAGTCATTGATGGGAATGTTGAGGAAAACAAAGAGAAGCTTGCGGCATCCAATGAACAGGGTCAACAATTATATGAAGGTGAAAAGGAGCCTGAGGTAGAAGTGAAGTCCTTATTTGCAGAAATCTTCAATGAGCTTTTTTAAGATCAGACAATTTAAAAAACATATCCACAGGGTTATTAACAAAAAATCAAAAAAGTCTGTCATTAATCTTTAATATCCACAAACTTATCCACGGATTCGATATGGTTATCCACAATTTGTGGATAACACTTGAATTATGTGTATACTTCTTTTATACTTTCAAAGTATCTTTTAAGTGAAATTAGTAAGATAAGTTGAAAATATCGTTCATATAAAAGCGATTATATAAAATAAGAAATGTTAAAAGGCGATGGTGTTAAAAATGAAAACGAAAGTTTGGTCAGTGGATAAAAATGTGGATAATTTACAAAGTTATCCCCAGATTACACAATCAGCTGAATTATTAATGGCTAATCAAGTGGTTGCCTTTCCTACAGAGACCGTTTATGGACTAGGCGCGAATGCCAAAAGTGACGAGGCGGTCAAAAAAGTGTTTGAAGCAAAAGGGCGTCCGAGTGATAATCCTTTAATCGTTCATATAGCCTCAGATGACCAGTTGTCAGGTATTGTAGAAGAGATCCCGGTAAAGGCACGGAAGCTAATGGCGGAATTTTGGCCGGGTCCTTTGACTTTGATCATGAAACGAAAACCGGGCCAGCTATCAACCCTTGTGACAGCTGGATTGGACACGGTGGCTGTCAGGATGCCAGATCATCAGGTTGCCCTCGGTCTTATTCGTGCGAGTGATTTGCCCATTGCGGCTCCAAGTGCAAATACTTCAGGAAAACCGAGCCCCACCTCAGCCAAACATGTTGAAGATGACTTGATGGGCCGGATTGCAGGCATTGTCGATGGCGGTACTACTGGTGTGGGCGTAGAATCCACAGTACTGGATTGCACGGTGGAAGTCCCTGTTATTTTAAGGCCTGGTGGGGTGACCTTGGAACAGTTGGAAGCGGTAATAGGAGAAGTTAGGCAAGATGTCGCTTTGAAGAATGAGGAAACGGCGCCAAAAGCTCCGGGCATGAAATATACCCACTATGCTCCAAAAGCCCCTCTATTTTTAGTCAAGGGTAATCAATCTTTCCTTCAGAGGCTTGTGAATGAAAAAAGGAATGACGGGTTAAAGGTAGGCATCATAACGGCTTTAGAACATCAACAGGATTATAATGCGGATTATGTGGTTGTCCCAGGTTCTTTATCGGATTTACATACAGTTGCGACAGGCTTATATGATACTTTACGACAATTTGATGAGCTGGAGGTCGATATCATTTTCAGTGAAATGTTTCCTGACTACGGTATCGGGGCTGCTGTCATGAACCGGCTTGAGAAGGCGGCAGGTCATCAAATCATCGAGGAACATGTGTAACAAGGACTGATTTATTCTTCTATTTCTTTTCGGACATGCATAACATGTAATAGGCACGTCCGAGGGAGGGTTGGAATGAATACATTTGCTGGGGAAATCATCACCTTATTGCTCATGGCATTCGCGTTGGGAATGGATGCCTTTTCCGTCGGCCTAGGAATGGGAATGTTTAAGCTAAGGTTGAGGCAAGTATTTTTTATAGGGCTGATAGTAGGTATTTTTCATATTTGGATGCCCTTGCTTGGTATGGGGGCAGGTCGTTTCATTTCAGAAAAATTCGGGACCTTTGCTACATACGCCGGCGGTCTCTTGTTGATCATTCTTGGTATACAGATGTTCATCCCGGGTAAAAAGGGTGAAGCTGATACCAGGGGAATTAAGATGCTGGCTCCTGTCGGGAAAGGCCTATTCATTTTTGCTTTAGGGGTAAGCCTGGATAGCTTCTCAGTAGGATTAACCCTGGGGATTTACGGTGCGAAAACGATTATAACCATTCTTTGTTTTGGGTTGGCTGCCACTCTGTTAACGTGGGGAGGGCTATTACTGGGTAGAAAAATACAGGGGGTGCTCGGAGTTTATAGTGAGATTCTTGGCGGAAGCATCCTGTGTGCGTTTGGATTAAAATTATTGTTCTCTTTTTAAATCCACTTGACCTCATACCTTTCCTTCCTCAACTGTTCCGATTATCGGGACGGTTTTTATTTTTCTCATGACATAAAGAGAGTGTTTATTTTTTTGTCTATATAGAACGGGCGATAGCTTATAATGAATAAAAAGGAGGCGTTAAAATGATCCGTGTATTATTTGTATGTACGGGTAACACATGCAGAAGCCCCATGGCAGAAGCGATATTAAAAAATAAGCATATTGCAGGTGTTGAAGTGAAGTCCGCTGGTGTTTATGCTTCAGCGGGCCAGGATGCTTCCATGCATGCTAAAAATGTATTGGTTGAGAATGACATAGTGCATAATCATCATTCAACGCCTTTATCCGAGAAGGAAATGGAGTGGGCGACTCATATTTTCACCATGACGGAAGGGCATAAAGCGGTCATTATCCGTACATATCCCAAGATGATCGATAAGACTTTTACTTTAAAAGAATTCGTTATTGACGATAAATATGATAGAGACATAATAGATCCGTTTGGCGGTTCTGAAGGCATCTATCGGGAAACCTTCAGGGAGCTGCAGGAATTAATAGAAGAATTAGTCATAAGGCTGAAAGAGTAAACAGTCTACAGGGGGGAGCGGTATGGAGGAAAGAACACATTATAAGTTTGGCTTGCGAAAAAAAATGGTTATCTTCACTACAGTCCTTGCTCTGATCACCTATTCAACCTCGGCATTTTTTATTTTCGTGATCCATCCAATGTTTTTTGAAAAAACGAGTTCGCTAAGTTTTAGTGTAGGGACG
Organism: Peribacillus sp. YIM B13482; assembly: GCF_042787975.1. NCBI lineage: Bacteria > Bacillati > Bacillota > Bacilli > Caryophanales > Bacillaceae > Peribacillus > Peribacillus sp. YIM B13482. The sequence goes on along the minus strand of NZ_JBHZPF010000007.1, from coordinate 17,226 downwards.
CTTTTATTAGGCATATTGTGGTCGGGGATTCTTTCGTTTTTTGCTTCTGGTCTTATTACTAAACCACTAAAAAGACTAGAAAAAGCCGTATTAAGTGCTGCTGATGGAAGTATAAACGAAGAAGTGGTGTTATCGAAGACGGATGATGAAATCCGTTCATTAGGCACTGCTTTCAATCATATGCTTTCTAACCTTAAGGACATGGTTCGGAATATTGAAGAGAATTTCCGTGAGACCAACAAAAAGGTCCTCCATATCTCTCAAGAATCTTCAAAAGCAACCGAACAGGCAGATAATATAGCAAGAACCATAGAGGAAATCTCAAAAGGGGCGGATACATCTGCCGCTTCCATCATGAATACTGCTGAATCCATTGATGATGTCGTCATGATTGCCAAAAAGGTTCAAAGCAAAGCACAGGAATCCGTTGGACTATCCAGTGATATGGCTACAGAACTTGTTCAGAGCAAAGCGGTAGTCAATTCCTTGGTTCATGGCATTAAACAATTGGCTAAAGAAAATCAAAAGTCGCTGAAAACAGTCAATCGTTTAGAGGAAAATGCAAAAAAGGTGGAGCAAATCATCGAACTTGTCGGCGAGATTGCGGCACAGACGAACCTGCTGGCATTGAATGCTTCCATTGAAGCTGCACGGGCAGGAGAACATGGAAAAGGGTTCGCAGTTGTAGCCGAAGAAGTCCGGTTGTTAGCTGATCAGAGTGCAAAAGCTGTTCAGGGCATTTCGAACCTGGTTCAAAATATTCAAGTTGAGGTCCAGGCAGTTGTGAAACAAATCGGCGATCAGGTCATATCGGCAAATGAAGAAGCCCAAAAAGGGACAAATACGGATATAGCCATAGAAGGAATGACAAAAACGGTACATAATGTGGTCGTTGCAGTAAAAGATATTACTGAGCTTGTTGACCGTCAAATGGAAAGTGTAGAAGAAACATCTAGGCAGTCCCAAGAGGTGGCTGCCATTGCAGAAGAAACATCTGCTGGAGCGGAAGAAGTAACAGCTACGACGAGCGAACAAGCAATAGTCATGGAAAACGTCAAAAAATCGGCGATGGACCTTAAAGTGCAAGCGGAAAAGTTGAACGGGACCATTACACGCTTTAACACTTGACATTTTTCAGCAGGAAACCTTAGTTGGTTTCCTGCTTCTTTACGGGAGGAAAAAGGTTGGCCGTCCTTTATTTTTTCATAATTTTGTGACACAATAAAATCAAATAAAAAAGCTAGGGGAGGATTTTTGATGAAAGTTGCGATTGCTTCGGATCATGGTGGCATACATATCCGTGAAGAAATAAAGAATTTAATGAATGAATTACAGATTCCATTTGAGGACTTTGGCTGTGAATGCAGTACGTCAGTGGATTATCCGGATTATGCATTGCCAGTTGCAGAAAAAGTTGCAAAGGGTGAGTTCGATCGGGGGATTTTAATCTGTGGTACTGGAATTGGAATGAGCATTGCGGCTAATAAGGTCAAAGGGATCCGTTGTGCATTGGTTCATGATGTCTATAGTGCAAAGTTGACCCGTCAGCATAATGATACCAATATGTTAGCTATGGGGGAACGTGTCATTGGTCCGGGTCTTGCCAGGGAAATTGCACAAACATGGCTGACTTCGGAATTCGAAGGCGGACGTCATCAAAACAGGATTGGTAAGATAGCGGAGTATGAAGGTAAACACAGCTAATCGTTAAGGTTCTGGAAAAGAATTTAGAGAGTCCACTCTTTTCTTCCAATAGCAAGTTTTCTTATTGAAAGGATGCGTTTTCATGACAAGTGATGCTATATTTTCGAATGAGCTTGAGATATGGGAAAATCAGTTTCGGAAACTATTACATGAGTTTCAAGAACAGGCAGCTTTAAAAGAAAACCAGCTACTGGTAATCGGCTGCAGTACAAGTGAAGTGATCGGAAAACGAATCGGTACGGAAGGGACACTCGACGTTGCGGGGATGGTTTATTCCGTAGTGAGGGATTTTCAAGAAAAAACGGGTATTCAGGTTGCATATCAATGTTGTGAGCATCTAAATAGGGCCCTGGTTTTGAAAAGGGAAACCGCAGTGCGAAACGATTATGAAGAAGTTTCGGTTGTGCCGGTAAGAACAGCTGGGGGATCGATGGCAACGTTCGCTTATCAACAATGGAAGGATGCTGTCGTCGTTGAGCATATTAAAGCGGAAGCGGGGATAGACATTGGGGATACCTTCATTGGCATGCATTTAAAGCATGTGGCGGTTCCAGTTCGATCTGCTATTAAAGAAATAGGACATGCACATGTGACCATGGCAAAAACCCGCCCGAAACTAATAGGCGGGGAACGGGCCGTTTATCAGGACCTCATTGAAAACAAGAGTTGTACTTTATAGGTAAAGTTAGACAGCATTTCTCGGGTGGGGAATGCTGTTTTTCGTATAGAATGATAGCGAAAGTGTAAAGCTTAAGATAATGTTCACAAAAAATCCTTAATTTTTTAGTTCCAATAAAATGGTTTTTTCGCTGATTAAATATAGGGTAAAAGAGCTATTTAACTTAATTTAACTGTTAAATACGAACGTTTTTTAATAAAAAAACATCTAATGTTCGATAAAATTAGACTATCACTTCTAAATTAGACATGTTAAAATGGAGTAGAATTTTCTAATTATTATTGGTAAGGCTTTTTCATGTCTTTTAGAAGGCATGTTGCACATAAATCTAAAAAGCGAATCACGCACAATTTGGGGAGGAATTACGGAATGAATCGTTTAGCAAAGCAAGATGAACAAGTGTTTAACGCAATTCAACTGGAATTAGGGCGTCAAAGAAGTAAGATTGAGCTTATTGCTTCTGAGAACTTCGTAAGTGAAGCTGTCATGGAAGCGCAAGGGTCGGTCTTAACTAATAAGTATGCAGAAGGATACCCTGGAAAACGTTACTATGGCGGATGTGAGTATGTTGACATCGTTGAAGATCTAGCACGTGAGCGTGCAAAAGAAATTTTCGGCGGGGAGTATGTAAACGTACAGCCTCACTCTGGAGCTCAAGCTAATATGGCCGTTTACTTTACAGTACTGCAAACTGGCGACACAGTGCTTGGGATGAACCTTTCTCATGGCGGCCACTTAACACATGGAAGTCCAGTTAACTTCAGTGGTGTTAACTACAATTTTGTTGAATATGGTGTAGACGAACAAGATCACCGTATTGATTACAATGATGTATTGGAGAAAGCCCGTCAGCATAAACCGAAATTGATCGTAGCTGGTGCAAGTGCATATCCACGTGAAATTGATTTCAAGCGATTCCGTGAAATTGCAGATGAAGTTGGAGCTTATTTAATGGTCGATATGGCGCATATCGCAGGTTTAGTTGCAGCAGGATTGCATCAAAGTCCAATTCCTTATGCAGACTTTGTAACGACAACTACTCACAAAACACTTCGCGGACCACGCGGAGGAATGATCATCTGTAAAGAAGAATTCGGTAAGAAAATTGATAAATCCATTTTCCCTGGTATTCAAGGTGGGCCATTGATGCATGTGATATCCGCTAAGGCTGTTGCATTCGGCGAAGCGCTTCAAGATGATTTTAAAGTGTATGCACAACAAATCATCGATAATGCTAAACGCTTGGGCGAAGGTTTGAAGAAAGAAGGATTCACCCTTGTTTCTGATGGAACGGACAATCACTTGATTCTTCTTGATGTACGCTCAACAGGATTAACAGGAAAAATCGCAGAACATGTTTTGGATGAAATCGGTATTACGGTTAACAAAAATGCGATTCCTTATGATCCGGAAAAACCATTCGTTACAAGTGGTATTCGTATTGGGACTGCTGCAGTGACATCGCGTGGCTTCGGGTTGGAAGACATGGATGAAATAGCTTCAATCATCGGACTTGTTTTGAAAAATAATGAAGACGAAGCTAAACTTGAAGAAGCAAAACAGCGCGTTGAATCATTAACGAGCAAATTTGAATTATATCCTTCAATGTAATATTGGAGCCGCTCCCTTTTAAAGGGAGCGGTTTTTTTGTAGGTTAAAGAAGGTGAGTATATTAGAATAGTGCGAATAGTAAAAAAGGTCTGACATCTAAACCTTTATTGAAGATTGAAACATTTTTCTGTAAAATAGGTTGAAGTGAATTTTAAAAGACACGAAAATTTTTCTATTCGATTAGGGAAATCATAAAAAAGCGCAAAATTAAGCGATGGAATTGGAGAGATGCTAAATGGGAAAAGTTTATGTTTTCGATCACCCGTTAATTCAACACAAATTAGCCTATATACGTGATATAAATACAGGAACAAAAGAATTCCGCGAACTAGTGGACGAAGTTGCATCATTGATGGCATTTGAAATTACAAGGGATATGCCATTGGAAGAGGTGGAAATCCAAACACCTGTAAGCACAGCGAAAGTGAAAATGCTTTCTGGTAAAAAAGTGGGGATCGTCCCGATTTTACGTGCAGGCATAGGGATGGTGGACGGAATCATTAAACTGATTCCAGCTGCAAAGGTCGGACATGTTGGACTTTACCGTGATCCTGAAACATTGAAACCAGTTGAATATTATGCAAAAATGCCAAGTGATTTGGCAGAAAGAGAATGCATTGTCGTTGACCCGATGTTAGCTACTGGCGGTTCAGCCATCGAAGCGATCCATTCCATTAAAAAGCGCGGTGCAGTCAATATTAAATTCATGTGTTTGATCGCAGCGCCAGAGGGTGTAGAAGCACTAAAAGAAGCCCATCCTGATGTTGATATTTATATTGCGGGACTTGACGAAAAACTGAATGAACATGGTTATATCGTTCCGGGTCTTGGAGATGCAGGAGATCGTTTATTCGGCACAAAATAAGAAAGAAACTGAGGTGTCACGAATGAATAAACCGATTAAGGTCATGACAATTTTCGGGACGAGACCAGAAGCTGTCAAAATGGCTCCCTTAGTACTCGAATTTCAAAAACACCCAGAATATTTCAAGCCGATCGTTGCTGTTACGGCCCAGCATCGCCAAATGTTAGATCAAGTTCTCGAATTATTTTCCATTCAGCCGGATTATGACTTGAACATAATGAAGGAAAGGCAAACGCTTGCTGACATTACAACAAGAGCATTAAATGGTCTGGATTCCGTAATGAAGGAAGCTAAACCCGATATTGTTCTTGTCCACGGTGATACAACCACAACGTTTGTCGCAAGTCTGGCTGCTTTTTATAATCAGATCGTCATTGGGCATGTAGAAGCGGGGCTGCGTACATGGAATAAGTATTCCCCTTATCCGGAAGAGATGAATCGGCAGCTTACCGGTACGATGGCGGATTTGCATTTTGCGCCGACTTCAAAAGCGGAGGAGAATCTGCTGAACGAAAACAAGAAAGACAATATCTTCGTGACGGGAAATACCGCAACAGATGCTTTAAAAACGACTGTGCGGTCCACATATTCCCATCCGGTTTTAAATGGACTTGGAGAAGACAGGCTCATTTTACTTACCGCCCATCGCAGAGAAAATCTAGGGGAACCCATGAGGAATATCTTTAGGGCCGTCAAGAGAATCATTGCTGAGCATGAGGACGTTCAAGTGGTTTATCCAGTCCATTTGAATCCTCTTGTTCAAGAATTAGCAAACGAAATTCTCGGGGACGATCCACGGGTTCATTTAATCGAGCCGCTGGATGTATTGGATTTCCATAACTTCGCTTCAAGAGCTTATCTGATTTTGACCGATTCTGGAGGAATCCAAGAAGAGGCACCGTCACTAGGTGTACCTGTTCTTGTTTTGAGGGATACGACTGAACGCCCAGAGGGAATTGCAGCTGGAACCTTAAGGTTGTCGGGTACTGATGAACAAACCATATTCAATATGGCACATGAATTGCTCACCAATCGAGGGGAACACGAAAAAATGTCCAAGGCTTCAAATCCATATGGGGATGGAAATGCTTCAGTCCGTATTGCTGAAGCCATCCGATACTATTTTAAGCAAATAAATATACCGCCAACTAGATTTGATTCATAAAAAAGGAAAAGCCACGTGGCTTTTCCTTTTTTATTTGCATACTCCAAGGTTGTTGAGAAAAGATAACTGCTAAGGGGGGTGCTTATGTTGGGAAAGAAAACGTTCATAGTGTTTGTTTTCGTTTTTATATGTATTTATTCAAATGAAAAGGGATTGGCGTCCGTCACTCTGCCGCCTTTACCAAAAATATCTGAAGCTAAGGAAGTAACGGTAGTTGTCACTTTGGATAGGGAACTTCAGCAAAAAAAGATCAATAAACTGATTGAAAAATATCCTTCCCTTCAATTGCGGAATGTTTATTCGGTTGCCCTGAATGGTTTTTCTTTACATGGGAAACTGAATGAAATAGAACAACTCAAAAAGGAGAATGAAATTCAGACTGTAACGGAAGTATCCATGTATCATGCCGTGTTGGATAAAAGTGTGCCATACATAGGAGGAGGCAGGGTGAGGGGGTTCTTCGATAAGGAGAATCATCGAATCACCGGGAAAGGGGTAAAAGTAGGAATTATCGATACTGGAATTGATTATACACACCCAGATTTAGACCGTGCTTACAAAGGAGGGAAGGATCTAGTTGATGGTGATGAGGACCCGATGGAAACCAAAAATCAAGGTGATCTGGATACATTACATGGAACTCATGTGGCAGGTATCATTGCGGCCAATGGAAAAATGAAAGGAGTCGCGCCAGAAGCGGAGATATATGCATATCGGGCTTTGGGACCAGGTGGTGCAGGAGATACAGAGCAAGTCTTGACTGCTATTGAGTCGGCCATGAAGGATAATGTGGATGTATTGAACCTCTCTCTGGGGAATAACGTCAATGGCCCTGATTTACCTATTTCTCTTGCTTTGAATAAGGTTGTGGAAAGCGGGATCGTTGCCGTGACATCAAACGGGAATTCCGGTCCGGCTGTTTGGACCGTCGGATCACCCGGAACAGCAGAAAAAGCGATTTCCGTTGGGGCATCGACTCCCCCCTTAAGGGTTCCATATATGGTTTACGGACTTGGCTCGAAAAAGTATCAATCTCACTTAACCTTGTTTCAAGGCTCCAAAAAGTGGAACCTGACATTTTCTGAGGATGTCATATATGGGGGATTGGGAAATGAAAGAGACCTGAAGCATGTTCAGGATAAGATTGTGTTGTTGGAGCGAGGCACACTTACTTTTCAGCAAAAAGTATCCAATGCGGAAAAGGCAGGTGCAAAAGGGGTAATTGTTTATAATAATACGAGCGGGACCTTTACTGGAACCTTGGAAAAAGAAATGAATATACCAGCTGCTTCTATTAATAGAAGAGATGGGTTGCAACTTAAGCAAGTTATGGAGCAAGATCACAGTAAAACCGTTCAATTTGTTTATAAGAATGAACAAGATAGGCTCGCTGATTTTAGCTCTAGGGGACCGGTAACCGTATCATGGGAAATAAAGCCTGACGTATTGGCACCAGGAGTGGAAATTGAAAGCACCATTCCTAAAGGATATATGTCCCTGGATGGAACAAGTATGTCCGCGCCGCATGTTGCAGGAGCATGCGCTTTAATCCTGCAAAAACACCCGGAATGGACTCCTGATCAAGTGAAATCTGCGTTGATGAGTACTTCCAAGCCATTGAGGAAATCTGGAAAACAATTGTATCATACATACGAACAGGGGGCTGGACGCATCCAGATCGACGAGGCTCTAAAAGCGGACACGCTCTTGAATCCAAGTTCATTGTCATTCGGGATGTATACAAAAAAAGATGGAATTGAAGAGCATCATGAAACGATAGTCATTGAAAATACCGGAAAGAACATAAGGAAGTACTCTTTTATGGTCCCATTAAAAGAAACGGGACTCACTTGGGAATTGCCGAAATCCCTTACTTTGAATCCAAAGGAAAAGAAAACGATTAAAGTGGGACTGCAGGTCAACCCAGCCAAGCTGAGAAAGGGAGTCTTTGATGGCTACCTTATTATAATGGAAGGAACCAAAAGAATATCCCTTCCTTATTTATATGTAAAAGAAGAACCTGATTATCCAAGGGTAATGGGTTTTGATTTTGGCCAAGGAGACCAGAAAGGCACATATCGATACGAAATGTACCTTCCACGGGGGGCTGATGAATTCGGGGTTGCCCTATATGAAGAAGATAGCTTGAAATTCGTGGGATATTTGGATTGGTCGAGACCGGCACCTTCTGGTTTGATCAAAAAAGAAGTGTTGAAAAAGAACTTGCCGCCTAAAGGAGTGTATAAAGCAATAATCTTTGCCAGGAAGGGCGGAAGGGAAGATCGGATAGAAAAGACGTTACTTATTGAGTGAACAAGGGACAATAAGTAAAATAAAACGCTTGTCAATAGTATAAAAAAGATAATTTGTGAACAATTCGTTAATAATTACAAACCTGTGACAAATTTCACTAACCACTCATTGACAATGATTCTTGCCTATTGTATGCTAACAAAGGATATAGAATGAGAGGGGTTTCATACGTAAATAACGTGTCAAAAAGAAGTTTATTATTGACTTTTTAATTGGACTTGTTACGGGAAACTTCACCTAGCTAACCACAGATTCTACAATATTTCTAGGGAGATTACATGACAAAATGCTAGAATTGGAAAAAATGTTCAATAGGCAACTAAAATACATGTTGTATTTAATGGGTATTTATGTACTTGGTGTGGGATTCACTCCATATGATTCAGTCTTCCAAGGATTATTGCTTGGTACTGCCTTCAGCCTATTTATATTCTGGTCAATGGTCAAAAAAAACAAAAAGTTCTCTCAAGAGGTTGCGGAAGGTAAGAAAACGCGCTCCCTTGGTAGTTTAACTAGAATGTCTGTAGCGGGTTTAGCTGCAATTATTGCATTGAGATATCCATATGAGTTTCAAGTGGTCTGTGTGGTTGTGGGATTAATGACAGTTTATTTTGTCATTATGATAGATTATTTTATGCAAAACATACGTAGGAAGTAAAGAAGAGAGGTGAATACTGTTGAATCATGAAGCTCCTATGTGGGAATTTATGGAGACTGGAATATATTTCAATTTGGCTAATGTGCTTATGATGACTATCGCAAGTCTCATTGTCTTCATAATTGCTGTTACAGCAACTCGTAAACTTGCGATGAAGCCAACAGGAATCCAAAACTTTATCGAATGGGTCATGGATTTTGTGAAAAACATCATAAACAGCAATATGGATTGGCGTACTGGTGGTCAGTTCCTAATGTTGGGAATGACATTAATTTTGTACGTATTTGTTTCAAATATGTTAGGATTGCCGTTCTCGATTGTAATAGGACATGAACTTTGGTGGAAATCACCTACATCTGATCCGGCAATAACTCTAACCTTGGCAGTTATGGTAATGGGATTAACTCATTATTATGGTATCAAGATGAGAGGTATGAAAAATTATGCCAAAACTTATGTCCAACCAATGGGTTTCTTGTTTCCGTTAAAGATTATTGAAGAGCTTTCCAATACGTTAACCCTTGGATTGCGGCTTTACGGAAATATTTATGCAGGTGAGTTACTTCTAACCTTACTGGCTGGTTTAGGAACAAGTAGCGCTTTAGGTGCAGTTACTGCTTTTATTCCAATGATGGCTTGGGAAGGATTTAGTGTCTTTGTTGGCTCGATTCAAGCATTTATTTTTACTATGTTAACGATGGTTTATCTTTCCCATAAAGTAAGTGACGACCATTAATTATAAAATTGTTCATTTCGAACATTATATTGATGAAAAAAATAAAACAACATTTCAAGGAGGAAATTTATCATGACAGGTTCTTTAGGTCTTATAGCTGCTGCTATCGCAGTTGGATTAGGTGCACTTGGTGCGGGTATTGGTAATGGTCTTATCGTTGGGCGTACAATTGAAGGAATGGCTCGTCAGCCAGAAGCTCGTGGTATGCTTCAAACTACAATGTTCGTCGGTATTGCGTTAGTTGAGGCACTACCAATCATCGCGGTAGTTATCGCGTTTATTGTTTTAGGTAAATAAGATAACTTGAAAAAGTTCAATAATGGCGAAGATGATCCAAGGAGACCCTTCGCCATTGCTCTGTGTTAAAGTGAACATTTATGGCACTGATAGTGTCAATTGAAAATACAGAACTTCAATAGTGAATCTCATGAAGGGAGTGAACCGAGCGTGTTAACAAGCAATTTTGTTCTTGGTCAAGCAACCCACTTTAATGGTGGGGATATCATATACCAGCTTTTAATCTTTATCATTTTGTTAGCGTTGCTTAAGAAGTTTGCATGGGGTCCGCTAATGGGCATCATGAAAGAACGTGAAGAGCATGTTGCAAATGAAATTGAAGCAGCTGAAGTTAGTAGAAAAGAAGCACTGAAGTATTTAGAAGAACAGCGTGAAATCGTAAAACAATCTCGTACTGAAGCGGGACAACTTATAGAGAATGCTAAGCAACAAGGCGAAGCACAACGTGAAGATATTATCAATCAAGCGCGTGCAGAGGCTGAACGTGTTAAAGAATCAGCAAAACGTGAAATCGTTCAAGAGAGAGAAAAAGCAGTTGCCGCCTTGCGTGAGCAAGTAGCTTCTTTATCTGTCATGATCGCATCTAAGGTGATTGAGAAAGAACTTTCATCAGCTGATCAAGAAAAACTAATAAACGAATATATTCAAGAGGCAGGAGAAGGTAAATGAGCGATATAACTGTAGCAGGACGTTATGCTGTAGCTCTTTTCCAAATTGCGAAAGAGCAAAATCTCATTAACCAACTTGAAGAAGAGCTTCGCATAGTGAATGAAGTTTTTACAAAAGATAAAGAGCTTTTAGGTTTTTTGGCTCATCCCAAAATGACAAGCGATGCAAAACGTGAAGTGTTGGCAAATGCATTTGCAGGTCTATCATCTTCCGTTCAAAACACTTTAATGTTAATGGTGGAGCGGCATCGTACAGATGAAGTGACTGCTATGGCACTAGAGTTCATTGAACTTGCGAATGAAGAAAACTCAGTTGCGGATGCGACTGTATATACAGTTAATCCTTTAACTGAAGCTGAAGCAAAAGCTGTGTCTTCAGCTTTCGCTGCAAAAATCGGCAAACGGAATTTACGCATTACTAATATTACGGATAGCAATATCATTGGCGGCATCAAACTTCAAATCGGTAACCGCATTTATGACGGTACGATTAGCGGTAAGTTAGATCGCCTTAGCAAACAACTATTAGGTTAATATTCACAGATAGGGGTGAAATTCATGAGCATCAAAGCTGAAGAAATCAGTGCGCTGATTAAAAAGCAGATTGAAAACTATCAGTCGGAAATTAAAGTAAGCGATGTAGGTACGGTTATCACTGTTGGTGATGGTATCGCACGCGTTCATGGTTTAGATAATGCAATGTCTGGGGAGCTCTTAGAATTTTCCAATGGTTCAATGGGATTAGCACAAAACCTTGAGCAAAATAACGTGGGTGTTGTTATTCTTGGACCATTCAGAGACATTCAAGAAGGCAGTGAAGTTCGCCGTACTGGCAGAATCATGGAAGTGCCAGTTGGAGAAGAATTAATCGGACGTGTCGTGAATCCGCTTGGACAACCATTAGATGGTCTTGGCCCGATCGCTACGACAAAAACTCGTCCAATCGAAAGCCCTGCAACAGGTGTAATGGACCGTAAATCTGTTCATGAACCTTTACAAACAGGTATTAAAGCAATCGATGCATTAGTTCCAATCGGTCGTGGGCAACGTGAGTTAATCATTGGTGACCGTCAAACTGGTAAAACATCAGTTGCGATCGATACAATCCTTAACCAAGCTGACCAAGATATGATCTGTATCTATGTTGCTATCGGTCAAAAAGAATCAACGGTTCGTGGAACAGTTGAAACACTACGTAAAAATGGTGCATTGGATTACACAATCGTTGTATCTGCATCAGCTTCTCAACCAGCACCACTTTTATACCTAGCTCCATATGCTGGTGTGACTATGGGTGAAGAGTTCATGTTCGCTGGCAAGCACGTTCTTGTGGTTTATGATGATCTTTCTAAACAAGCATCTGCATACCGTGAACTTTCCTTGCTACTTCGTCGTCCTCCAGGCCGTGAAGCATTCCCAGGGGATGTATTCTACTTGCACTCCCGTTTACTTGAGCGTGCAGCAAAATTGAATGACACTTTAGGTGCCGGTTCAATCACTGCGCTTCCATTTGTTGAAACACAAGCTGGAGACATCTCTGCTTACATTCCAACAAACGTTATTTCCATCACTGATGGACAAATCTTCTTGCAATCCGATTTGTTCTTCTCAGGTGTACGTCCTGCGATTAACGCTGGTCTTTCCGTATCACGTGTTGGTGGATCTGCACAAATTAAAGCGATGAAAAAAGTTGCTGGTACATTACGTCTTGACTTGGCTTCATACCGTGAATTGGAAGCATTCGCTCAATTCGGTTCTGATCTTGATGCTGCAACACAAGCAAAACTTAACCGTGGTGCTCGTACAGTTGAAGTACTTAAGCAAGATCTAAACAAACCGATCAAAGTTGAAAAACAAGTCATGATTTTCTATGCATTGACGAAAGGTCATTTAGATGATATTCCTGTATCGGATATCCTTCGTTTTGAAGAAGAATACTATGTGTTCCTAGATCGTTCTCATCCAGAATTATTAGATCACATTCGCACAACTAAAGGTCTTCCTGAAGACGCTGCTATCGTTGCTGCAATTAACGAATTCAAAAAGAACTTCGTTATTTCCGAATAATAAGGTCTAACTAATTTATAAAGGGTGGTGAGAATGAATGGCCTCTTTACGCGATATTAAGTCTCGGATTACTTCAACGAAAAAGACGAGTCAAATTACAAAAGCGATGCAGATGGTATCTGCTTCTAAAATGAACCGTGCAGAAGCTAATGCTAAAGCATATGTTCCATATATGGAAAAAATTCAAGAAGTGGTTTCTAGTATTGCGAACGGAAGCACGGATGCATCTCATCCAATGCTTACTTCACGTCCAGTTAAGAAAACCGGTTACTTGGTAATCACATCTGACCGTGGATTGGCTGGGGCTTACAATAGTAGTATCCTTCGCCACGTTCATAAAACTATTCTTGAACGCCATAAATCCAATGATGAGTTCGTCATTATCGCAATCGGAAGGGTTGGCCGTGATTTCTTTGTCAGCCGTAACATGCACGTAGAGCTTGAGGTAACTGGGATTCCTGATCAGCCGTCTTTCGCTGACATCAGCTCCCTTGCTAAATCTACAGTGAATTTATATCTGAATGAACTGTGTGATGAGCTTTATATGTACTATAACCATTATGTCAGTCCAATCCAGCAGGATGTAACGGAAAAGCAAGTCCTTCCGTTAGCTGACTTCAATACTTCCAATGCTACATTGACTTCTTATGAATTTGAACCGAATGCAGAAGAAATTCTTGAGGTATTATTACCTCAGTACGCAGAAAGTTTGATTTATGGTGCTTTGTTAGATGGTAAAGCAAGTGAGCACTCTGCACGTATGACTGCAATGAAAAATGCAACCGATAATGCAAAAGAATTGATCGATTCACTTTCATTACAATATAACCGTGCACGTCAGGCAGCTATTACTCAAGAAATTACAGAGATTGTCGGCGGTGCAGCAGCTTTAGAATAAAATCATTAAAGGGGACGGTCGGCCCGGACGAAGCTTGGCCGTTCCATAAACTCGATAGTCGTTATAAGCAACGTTAGGAGGGAAAACGATGAATATAGGACGCGTTACTCAAGTTATGGGTCCGGTTGTTGACGTGAAATTCGAAGACGGACAACTTCCTAAGATCTATAACGCGTTAAGAATCGAAAATACAGCGTCTGGTACAGGACTAACTCTTGAAGTAGCCCTTCAACTAGGTGATAATACAGTTCGTACTGTAGCAATGTCTTCCACTGATGGTTTAACCCGTGGTGCAGAGACTGTTGATACAGGAGCTCCAATTTCCGTTCCTGTAGGTGAAGTTACTCTAGGTCGTGTTTTCAACGTATTAGGGGAAAACATTGACTTATTTGAACCACTTACAGCAGAGGTGCGTCGTGATCCAATTCACAGACAAGCACCAACATTCGAAGAATTATCAACATCCGTTGAAATTCTTGAAACGGGTATTAAAGTAGTAGATTTACTTGCACCTTACATCAAAGGTGGTAAAATCGGTCTTTTCGGTGGTGCCGGTGTTGGTAAAACTGTACTTATCCAAGAACTTATTAATAACATCGCACAAGAGCACGGCGGTATCTCGGTATTCGCTGGTGTAGGTGAGCGTACTCGTGAAGGTAATGACCTATTCTACGAGATGACTGATTCTGGTGTTATTAAGAAAACAGCGATGGTATTCGGACAAATGAACGAGCCACCAGGCGCACGTATGCGTGTAGCTCTAAGCGGTTTGACAATGGCTGAATATTTCCGTGATGAACAAGGACAAGACGTTCTTTTCTTCATCGATAACATTTTCCGTTTCACACAAGCAGGTTCTGAGGTTTCTGCCCTACTAGGCCGTATGCCTTCAGCGGTAGGTTACCAACCAACACTTGCTACAGAAATGGGTCAATTACAAGAACGTATCACTTCAACTAATAAAGGTTCAGTTACATCCATTCAAGCGATCTATGTACCTGCCGATGACTATACGGATCCGGCTCCAGCTACAACTTTCGCTCACTTAGATGCAACAACAAACCTTGAGCGTAAACTTTCTGAGATGGGTATTTACCCTGCAGTTGATCCATTGGCGTCATCTTCTCGTGCTCTTAGCCCAGAAATCGTTGGAGCTGAGCACTATAAAGTGGCTCGTCAAGTGCAATCGACTTTACAGAAGTATAAAGAATTACAAGATATCATTGCCATCTTGGGTATGGACGAATTAAGCGAAGACGAAAAAGTAATCGTTGCCCGTGCTCGTAGAATTCAAAACTTCTTGTCACAAAACTTCCACGTGGCTGAACAATTCACTGGTCAAAAAGGATCTTATGTACCAGTTAAAGAAACAGTCCAAGGATTCAAAGATATCCTAGCTGGAAAATATGACGAACTTCCTGAAGATGCTTTCCGTCTAGTTGGCCGCATTGAAGAAGTTATTGCTAAAGCAAAAGAAATGGCTTAATTAAAGGGACCTAGGAGGGAATGAAATGAAGACCATTAAAGTCAATGTTGTTACTCCCGATGGCCCAGTATATGATGCAGAAGTTGAAATGGTAAGCACTAAAGCTAAAAGCGGTGAGCTGGGAATTATGGCTGGACACATTCCAACTGTAGCCCCACTTACCATTGGTGCTGTCCGTCTTAAAAATGGAAGCAACACAGACTATGTAGCTGTAAATGGTGGCTTCTTAGAAGTTCGCCCTGATGTGGTAACCATTTTAGCTCAATCTGCTGAAAGAGCTGAAACTATCGATCTTGCACGTGCTCAAGAAGCAAAAGCTCGTGCTGAACAAAGATTGCAGAACAATGATGGATCAAATGATGCCAAAAGAGCTGATTTAGCGCTTAAACGTGCCATCAACCGGATCCAAATTGCAGAAATGCGATAACTTTAAATGATGAAAACATCTGATTGAACCATTCGTGGTAAAATCAGGTGTTTTTTTATTTACCCAAATGTGGTTTTGAGGATTTTTGTCATTGAACGTCGTAATTAGGAAAAAACTGTTGATCATTCGACAAAAAAATCGAATTATAGAATATAGTTTTTTTACCATATTAATCCTTACGATCGTCGACATTAGATTGTCTTGATGATATAATGTATACGCTTACATCAATTGCTTCATACCCCTCCTTGTCACTTTGCTTCTAAAAGAATGTTACCCTGCATAATATTTAAAAATGGTATCCAACAAAAAAGAAGACAAGCAAATTTTTAATGCACATTTATCATGATTTATCCATAAAGGGAGATGAACATGGGACAGCTGCATATTTACCAAAATAACTATTTAATTGTATTTGTTTTTCTTTGTCTTGGGATTCTATTACCTGTAATCGCATTATTTCTTGGTAGACTGCTAAGACCTTATAAACCTACAGATATGAAGCATACGACTTATGAAAGTGGAATCGAGCCTTTTCATGATTCAAGGGTTCAATTCAATGTCAGGTATTATCTATTCGGATTGATGTTCGTCATATTTGACGTAGAAACGGTTTTTCTCTATCCATGGGCGGTTGCCTACGATGAACTCGGGCTGTTTGCGCTGATTGAAATGCTATTTTTTGTCCTTATCCTTATGCTAGGGCTAATCTACGCTTGGAAAAAGAAGGTGTTAAAGTGGAATTGAAGTTAGATGAACTTACCGCTAAAGAAATGGAAGAAATGCGTCACAGTATTTTTTTATCCACACTTGAACAAATAAAAGGCTGGGCTAGAAGTAACTCGCTCTGGCCAATGACTTTCGGTTTAGCTTGCTGTGCAATTGAAATGATGGGTGTAGGTTCCTCTCATTATGATTTGGACCGTTTTGGTTCATTTTTTCGGACATCACCGAGACAATCGGATGTCATGATTGTCTCAGGAACGGTAACGAAAAAAATGGCTCCAATAATAAGTAGATTATACGACCAAATGCCAGAACCGAAATGGGTCATTGCAATGGGATCCTGTGCAACTGCGGGAGGGCCCTATGTGAACTCATACTCTGTGGTCAAAGGAGTAGATCAAATTGTACCTGTTGATGTATATATACCGGGGTGTCCCCCAAACCCAGCTGCACTTATTTATGGAATCAATAAATTAAAAGAAAAAATCCGTTACGAGGCAAAAACCGGAAAGCGGGTGATATAGATGAGTGAGAAGGAAGACTTAGTGAAACAAAAGGCAGCGGCAGCGGCCAAGGCGAAGGCTGTAGCGTTAGCCAGAAAACAGGCGAAAGGGGAAGCGGCAGAAAAGCCGGAAGGCGAAACGGATATAGCGAAGCAAAAGGCGGCGGCAGCAGCCAAGGCGAAGGCTGCAGCATTGGCTCGGAAAAAGGCGAAAGCTGAAAGTGCAGAAAAGCCGGAGGGCGAAACGGATATAGCGAAGCAAAAGGCGGCGGCAGCGGCCAAGGCGAAGGCTGCAGCATTGGCTCGGAAAAAGGCGAAAGCTGAAAGTGCGGAAAAGCCGGAAGGCAAAACGGATATAGCGAAGCAAAAGGCGGCGGCAGCGGCCAAGGCGAAGGCTGCAGCATTGGCTCGGAAAAAGGCGAAA
>NZ_JBHZPF010000069.1:0-21396 GCF_042787975.1 Peribacillus sp. YIM B13482 | reverse complement strand
GAGTCTCGCACTTCCGCTCCAATCAACCTTAAATAGTTTCGTTTTAAAAACAACAATCTTTACGAAAAGAGCCTTTATTTAAAAATAATACATGATTGTAACTAAAATGGCGGTGATAATTATGCCAGGAAGCAGATTAGCCACCCTTATTTTGGTGACACCGATAATATTCAAACCAATTGCTAAAATCATGACTCCCCCAGTTGCCGTCATTTCCAATATGAAGGAATCCATTAAAGCAGTTGGGATCAGCGTATTAATCTGTCTTGAAAAAATTGCTATCAGGCCCTCATAAAGAATGACCGGAAATGCCGAAAAAAGTACTCCTATGCCAAGCGTACTGGCGAGGACCAGTGCTGTAAATCCATCGATGATCGCTTTTGTTATCAAAACGTCATGATCATTCCGGATACCGCTATCCATGGCACCGATAATGGCCATCGCCCCAATGCCAAATATGAGCGTAGCCGTTACAAACCCCTGGGATATCGAAATTCCTTCTTTCGCTTTCATCCTGCGTTCAATCCAATTGCCTAAAGAATTAAGCCTAGCCTCAAGATTCATCCATTCCCCAAGGACAGCCCCTCCAACAATACTTAAAATGACAATAAGGAATTGATCACTTTTAAGCCCCATCTGCAAGCCTAAGACCATGACGGCTAAACCAATTCCACTCATGACCGTTTCTTTTATCTTTTCAGGTATATGTTGCAAAAACCTTCCCAAAATCGAACCGATTAAAATGCAGGCACCATTCACCAAAGCCCCTAATAATACCATCTCATTCACCTAATTTTCCACAGTAAAAAATAGATTAAACCTCTGTTGCCACTTTTTTTTCATAAAGGCGATCTAAGAGGAAATGTTCTCTTGATCGATCAAGTCCAAAATTCTCTCCAGATCTTCTTTTGAAAAGAATTCGATTTCTATTTTCCCTTTTTTCTTGCTTTGTTTTATCGTTACACTCGTTCCCAGTCTTTCACGCAGACTTGACTCGCGTTGCTTTATGAATATATCTTTTTTATCTTGTTTCTTAGGTTTGGTTTCACGTGAAACGGTATCATTCAATTGATGTATATATTGCTCCAGCTGTCTGACATTCATTCCTTCTTTGAGGATTTTATCCACTACTGGCTTAAGCATCTCTTTTTTCTTTAAACCCAGTAATGCTCGGCCATGCCCCATGGAAATTTCCCCTTCGGAGATATAACTCCTAATCCCTTCAGGCAAAGATAGCAATCTTACATAGTTCGCGATATGGGGTCGGCTTTTACCCAACCTATTGGCCAGCTGTTCCTGGGTGAAATTCAATTTTTCAAGAAGTGTCTGATAAGCGGCAGCTTCCTCAATTGGGTTTAAATCTTCCCGTTGCAGGTTTTCCAAAATCGCCAGTTCCATCATCTGCTGTTCATTCAATTCCCTCACAACAACCGGAACTGTCTTTAAACCAGCTTCCTTGGCAGCACGATAACGCCTCTCCCCAGCAACGATTTCATAGCCCTTAATACTTTTCCGGGCAATAATCGGCTGTAATATCCCATGTTCCATGATAGATTGCTTTAATTCTTCTATAGCTTCAAGTCGGAAGCTCTTTCGGGGCTGATAAGGATTTGGCCTTAATTCCCTTAATTTGATTTCGCGCACGATTTCATCTTTACTTATATCCCCAGTGAAAAGTGCGTTAAGTCCTTTGCCAAGTCCTTTAGCCATTTGATACCACTTCCTTTGCCAGTTCTAGATAGACCTCCGCTCCTCGTGACTTTGGATCATATATAATTATTGGTTCTCCATGGCTCGGTGCTTCACTCAAACGGACATTGCGAGGGATGATGGTTTGATAGACTTTATCCTGAAAGTATTTTTTGACCTCTTCTATAACCTGGAGACCTAAATTTGTCCTGGCATCCAACATCGTCAATAGCACACCCTCGATTTTCAAATCATGGTTCAAATGCTTTTGGACGAGACGGACCGTATTCAAGAGTTGACTCAGGCCCTCCAATGCATAATATTCACATTGTACAGGAATCAAAACTGCATCTGCTGCCGTTAATGCATTAAGCGTAAGCAAGCCCAATGATGGAGGACAGTCAATCACGATGTAATCATATTGACTTTGCACCTCTTCTAATGCCCTTTTTAATCGGACTTCCCTTGAGATGGTTGGAACAAGTTCAATTTCAGCACCTGCAAGTTGAATTGTCGCAGGTATAGCATATAAGTTTTCTACCTTTGTTTCCATGATGACGGTACTGGCTTCGACATCATCAACCAATACATCATAAATACATTGTTCCACATCCGCTTTATCAATACCTGCACCGCTTGTCGCATTTCCCTGCGGATCGATATCGACCATTAAGACTTTCTGTCCTATGTATGCAAGACAGGCACTTAGACTGACAGAAGTTGTCGTTTTTCCAACACCGCCTTTTTGATTGGCAATGGCGAGAATCTTACCCACGAATTCACCTGCTTTCAACTATCTTCATCACGCTATATCTATTAACTTTTACCGTAAATCCATTTATTTCTTTCTATTTTATCATGAATGTTACTGGAAGAAATCGTTTTCTGAAATTCCTCATAAAATTTGAAATTTATCTAAACAGCATGAAAAAACCGAGAAAAATTGAATCATTTTTAGGGTGTAAAATGCGAGTTTTTGGCAACAAAATAAAAAAAGCTTGGTAATCGTAGACTACCAAGCAGGGTTAAGGATAGGGAATCAAGTTTTTTTCTTAGGTATTTTAATCGTGAATTGATAATACTCCTCGAACTCTTCTTCCTCTGCATCCAGATTTATTCCATTGTCTGTAACCATACTGAGTGATTGGCGTATAGTATTCACGGCAATCCTCATGTCTTTACTAAACGCTTTTCGCTTAGGTTTCGGCTTCTGCACAGTACCCGTCAAGAGCTTGACGACCATCTCTTCGGTCTGCTTGACGTTTAACCCTTTTTCGATGATTTCCAAAAGCAGTTTGAGCTGCTTTTCAGGACTCTTTAACGGTATCAACGAGCGGGCATGGCGTTCCGTAATTTGCTTTTGAAGAAGAGCATCTTGAACTTCCTGGGGCAGCTTAAGCAACCGAAGCTTATTTGCCACGGTAGATTGTCCTATTCCCAGTCTTTGTGCCAGAGCTTCTTGGGTTAGACTATGCAGCTCCAATAGTTTGCCGTAAGCCAAAGCTTCTTCAATCGGTGTCAGTTCTTCTCGCTGAAGGTTTTCTATCAGCGCAACGGAAGCCGTTTCTGTATCGGTGAAATCTTTGATTATTGCAGGTGCCAATACCCAGCCAAGCTTTTGCATGGCTCGAAAACGACGCTCACCTGCAATGATTTCATATTTTCCCTGTCCATATGCCCTTACTACAATTGGCTGAATGATCCCATGTGTATGAATCGTTTGAGCCAATTCAGCAATTTTATCGTCATTAAAAACGGTCCTTGGTTGAAATCGATTAGGCACAATATCAGAAATGGAAATTTTTCTTATTTCTTCATTATTATTGCTAGGTGTCTCCATCTCTAGTTGCTGTTCTTCTTTTTCGCCAAACCCAAAGAACCGCGAAAAAGGATGCTTCATCTTCCTACACCACCTTTTAAAACTCCCAAATAACATATTCTCTATTTAAAGGACAAGTCCTGCATACATTTCCCGACATGGTTATACATATGGGTCTTCAATGTAAAAAACATGTCGACTGGCGTCATCAAGGCAAAAAAGAAGAATGAACGGCCAGTTTTTATAAATATTGGCCGGCTTGCCCAAGATTATTTCCCTGAAATCAAAAAGAAAAATCGCCGGCTTATAGCCCTGCTGGAAAAGAAGGAACACGTTTGACATTATACCAAAAAAAAACCTTCATGTTGGCTTATACAGTATTGAATGAACATAACAAGGTCATACGCTTATAGTAAATATGAAACCTGCCTCATCAGTATAAGGGTTATTCGATAGGCTGCTTATTCGGTGTCCCTGGTTTTCTTGGGTATTTTTTAGGAGTCTTCTTCACTTTTTTTACAGTAATGATGTTTCTTTCACTATTTTCCTCTGGCAATGTGAAAGGATGAATTTCTTCGATTTCTCCGCCTAATGTAAAAATGGCCTTCTTCCCTGTATCCATTTCATCTTGTGCACTAGCAGCTTTCATGGCAATGAACGTCCCATCTGGTTTAACAAGCGGCAAACATAGCTCACTTAAAACGGACATCCTGGCTACCGCTCTTGCCATTACAATATCATAGGATTCGCGATGCTCTGGTTTTTGAGCGAAGGTTTCCGCCCGGTCATGATAGAAGGAAACTCCCTTTAATTGCAAAGACTCAGCAAGGTGATTCAAAAAAGAGATTCGCTTATTCAAAGAATCCACAATCGATACGTGGATATCAGGGAAACAAATCTTCAATGGAATACTCGGAAATCCAGCTCCAGCCCCGACATCGCAAATTTGATAAGATTTGTTAAAGTCGAAATAGAAGGCTGCACTGATTGAATCATAAAAGTGCTTTAGATAAACTTCTTCTTTATTAGTGATGGCTGTTAAGTTCATCTTTTCGTTCCATTCAACCAATAATCGATAATAAGTGTCAAACTGATCAAGCTGGTGAGGAGAAAGCTCAATCCCTTTCTCCTGCAGTGCTTGTTGGAACTGTTCAATATTCATGTTTTCTTCAATCCTTTTCGGGTATTTCCATTACTTAGATACTCTGGCAATCTTACCTTGTTCCAAATAAACAAGCAAAATGGAAACATCAGCGGGATTCACACCGGAAATTCTTGAAGCCTGGGCTACTGATAGCGGGTGGACCTGCTTTAATTTTTGGCGTGCTTCCGTTGCTAGACCAGAAATTGCATCATAATCGATATTCTCTGGAATCTTTTTATTCTCCATTTTTTTCAGACGATCGACTTGCTGCAAGGATTTTTCAATATATCCTTCATACTTGATCTGAATTTCGACCTGTTCCGTCACATCATCGCTCAGTTCGACATCACTTGGAGCCAGCTTCTGAATATGGGAATAATCCATTTCAGGCCGCTTCAATAAATCAGAGGCACGGATTCCATCCTTCAGCTCACTGCCGCCACTTGCTGTAATGACCTCTTGTACCTCTTTGGTCGGTTTGATGAAGTTTGATTTTAGTCGTTCCTTTTCCATTTCAACCGCTTCTTTTTTCAAAAGGAAACGATTGTAGCGTTCTTCTTTGATCATTCCGATATTGAATCCGATTTCCGTTAAGCGTAAATCGGCATTATCATGACGCAATAATAAACGATATTCTGCACGTGAAGTCAGCAATCGGTATGGTTCATTCGTACCTTTCGTTACAAGGTCATCAATGAGCACACCAATATAGGCATCGGAACGGCTTAAAATCAGTTCTTCCTTACCTATTGCATTCAATCCGGCATTAATACCGGCCATAAGCCCTTGGCCAGCTGCTTCCTCATAACCGGACGTGCCGTTAATTTGTCCAGCAGTATACAGGTTTTTAACCTTTTTCGTTTCCAATGTAGGCCATAGCTGAGTAGGAACGATCGCATCATATTCGATTGCGTATCCCGCACGCATCATTTCCGCCTTCTCGAGCCCTGGGATCGTTTGAAGGATCTTCACTTGTACATCTTCAGGCAGACTAGTGGACAGCCCTTGAACATACACTTCCTTTGTATTGCGTCCTTCAGGTTCAAGGAAGATTTGGTGACGTGGTTTATCATTGAAACGAACGACCTTATCTTCTATCGATGGGCAATAACGAGGTCCCGTTCCCTTTATCATTCCGGAATACATTGGCGAACGGTGTAGATTCTCATCAATGAGCTGATGTGTCCCCTCATTCGTGTACGTTAGCCAGCATGGCAATTGATCAGTGATGAACTTTGTGGTTTCATAAGAAAATGCACGTGGCACTTCATCACCAGGCTGAATTTCCGTTTTGCTGTAATCTATGGAAGAACTATTGACTCTTGGTGGTGTTCCTGTTTTAAAACGGACCAAATCGAATCCTAACTGCTCTAGATGTTCTGAAAGCCTGATTGAAGGCTGCTGATTATTGGGACCGCTTGAATACTTCAATTCCCCTAAAATGATTTCACCGCGTAAATATGTTCCCGTCGTGATTACGACAGTTTTCGCACGATATACCGCACCTGTTTTTGTAATGACACCCGTACAAACGTCGTTTTCAACAATTAATTCCTCAACCATTCCTTGAATCAATGTCAAATTTTCTTGGTCTTCTATCGTCTTTTTCATTTCTTGCTGATAGAGAAATTTATCTGCCTGTGCCCGTAACGCACGAACAGCAGGACCTTTAGCCGTATTCAGCATCCTCATTTGGATATGGGTCTTGTCGATATTTTTTCCCATTTCACCGCCTAAAGCGTCAATTTCCCTAACAACTATCCCTTTTGCCGGCCCACCAACGGACGGATTGCATGGCATGAAGGCGACCATATCCAAGTTAATGGTGATCATCAACGTTTTAGCTCCGACTCTAGCAGCTGCAAGGCCTGCTTCACTACCAGCATGACCAGCACCAATAACAATGACATCATAGCTACCTGCTTCGTATTGCATATCCTTTTCCTCCTTTTACGCTTATTTTCCTAAACAAAATTGTGAGAACAATTGGTTGATCAAATTATCCTGAACGCTTTCACCAATGATTTCTCCAAGGAGCTCCCATGCTTTCGTGAAGTCAATTTGAACCAAATCAACTGGCGTACCCATTTCAATAGCTTCGATTGCGTCTTCGATTGATTGTAATGCCTGTCCTAGCAAGGCTATATGCCTGGCATTCGAAACATAGGTCAGGTCCCCCGTTTCTAAAGAACCCTCAAAAAATAAAGAAGCGATGGCTTCTTCCAATTCATCGACCCCTTGATCCTCAAGTAATGAAGTGGAAACGACTTTATGTGATGCCGCCTTTTCCTTAACCTTTGCCGAATCGATTTTCTGTGGAAGATCGGTTTTATTGATGATAACGATAACATCCATTCCCTCAACAGCCTGGAATAGTTTCTCATCTTCGGTTGTAAAATCATCGGAATAGTTCAATACAAGTAATATTAGATCTGCCTCTTTTAATACTGCACGGGACCGTTCAACTCCAATTCGTTCAACGATATCTTCCGTTTCGCGAATTCCTGCTGTATCCACAAGTTTAAGCGGTACACCGCGAACATTGACATACTCTTCAATTACGTCACGTGTTGTACCTGGGATATCAGTGACAATTGCTTTATTTTCATGAACCAAACTGTTAAGCAAAGAAGATTTCCCGACATTAGGGCGCCCTATGATAACCGTCGCAAGCCCATCTCGCAGGATTTTCCCTTGTTGGGCTGTGTGAAGCAGTTTCTCAATTTCAGTCTTCACATAACTACCTTTTTCCAAAAATAAACGATGTGTCATTTCTTCGACATCATCATATTCCGGATAATCTATGTTTACCTCGACTTGAGCGAGGGTCTGTAATATTTCTTGACGTAGGTTTTGGATTAATTTCGAAAGCCGGCCTTCCATTTGACCTAATGCCACATTCATGGCTTTATCCGTTTTAGCCCGGATTAAATCCATAACGGCCTCTGCTTGAGAAAGATCGATCCTGCCATTCAAAAAAGCCCGTTTCGTAAATTCACCTGGTTCTGCTAAACGAGCACCTTGTGAGAGAATAAGCTGTAATACCCGATTGACCGAAACGATTCCACCGTGACAATTTATTTCAACAACATCTTCTCTTGTAAATGTCTTTGGACCCTTCATGACCGAAACCATGACTTCCTCTATGATTTCACCAGTTTTAGGCTGGATAAGATGGCCATAATGAATCGTATGTGATTTCACTTCAAGCAATCCTTTTCCACCTGGTCCTTTAAAGATTCCATCGGCTATTTCTATGGCCTCATCACCGCTGATTCTAACAATGGCGATTGCCCCTTCCCCTAAGGGAGTAGAGATAGCGGTGATTGTATCGAATTCCATGCTTTCACCTCTTATATATTGATGTTTCTATTTTTTTCTGATAATAAAATCTCGAATCTCTAAATAACTACAATACCACAGTATATTCATGAAAAAAAGTAGATACTCCTTCCTTTCAAGAGTTATCCACACGCGTTGAATCCATATTCTATAACACTCATTTTAACTTATCCACATGTGAATAACAAATATCGCCCGCTTTACTGATCATGAGAATAAAAAAAGAATTATGTCAGTTATTGTTGAATTAATCTTTTATAAAAAAACATTCGACATACAACGATATCATGCCCTAAAAAAAAGAACCCCTGCTTAAAAGCAGAAGGTTCATTTGAGTGGACTAATGACTAAATGGCGATATGGTTCCGTCCCACTTGAAGTTGTTTTTATTTTTGGATAATGCAGGAGAGCATTATGGATGACTTTACGTTCATAGGATGGCATTGGCTCC
Organism: Peribacillus sp. YIM B13482; assembly: GCF_042787975.1. Lineage (NCBI taxonomy): Bacteria > Bacillati > Bacillota > Bacilli > Caryophanales > Bacillaceae > Peribacillus > Peribacillus sp. YIM B13482. The sequence continues at coordinate 12,951 of NZ_JBHZPF010000069.1, read as the reverse complement.
AGTGAAACAGCTTTACCTGTTTTTAGAGCTTTATTTGCCATTCTTCCAGCCAATTGGATTAAAGTTTCATTGCGGCGATTTCGATAATCTTCTGCATCTACAGTAATATTCAAGAACTGCTTCGAATATCGATTTGCAACCAGCTGCGCTAAATACTGAAGGGAATTTAGTGTTTGACCCCTTTTTCCAATTAATAATGCAATTTTATCACCTGATAAATGAAATGTTACGTTCTTACCTTTACGATGGACATCAATTTTTGCATTGACTCCCATTTCCACGCTGACATTCTTCAAAAATTTAAGTGTCTCTTCAATGGGATCGGGAGGCAATGTCACATGGACAATTGCCTTCCTTGCACCAAATAAACCAAAAAATCCTTTTTTGCCTTCATCTTCTATTTCAATCTCCACGCGATCTTTAGTGCTGTTCAGTTGAGCTAAAGCTAAATTTACTGCTTCTTCGACAGATTGTCCTGTAGCAGTTACTTTTTTCACTTTTTCTTTGCCCCTCCCGCGTTTTCCGCAGCTGCTTTTCTAAGATCCGGACCTTTAATGAAATATGTCTGAACGATACCAAAAAGGTTACCTACTACCCAGTAAAGAGAAAGAGCAGCGGGAAATTTAATAGCAAAAACAACAATCATTATTGGCATGATGTAAAGCATCATCGTCATTTGTGCCGCCATTTGTGGATTGGAGTTCATTCCAGCCATCGACATCTTTTGCTGGATAAAAGTCGTAATACCTGCAACAACCGGTAAAATATAATAAGGATCCGGGGAACCTAAATCAAACCAAAGAAAGCTATGTAAAGAAATTTCTTTCGTACGGCTGATGGCATGGTAAAATCCGATCAAAATCGGCATTTGGACCACTATAGGCAAACATCCCGCCAATGGATTCACATTATATTTTGAAAATAAAGCCATTGTTTCTTGCTGTAGTTTTTGTTGTGTGGCAGCATCTTTTGAGCTGTATTTTGCTTGAAGTTCTTTCATCTCAGGCTGAATGGCCTGCATAGCTTTCGAGCTTTTCACCTGTTTGATCATTAGTGGAAGTAATGCTAAGCGAATGATTAATGTAACACCGATGAGTCCCAAACCATAGTTCTCGCCAAATGCTTCAGAAAGCCAAATGATCAGGGCTGATAATGGATAGACAATGTATGAATTCCAAAAACCTTCACTTTCCGCAGTAATAGGTTCTTTAATTTCCGTACACCCTGCTAACAACATCATTATCGAGGCTAGTCCAATAATGAGTAATATTCGTTTTTTCAACCGTAATTTCCTCCTATCTGCAATCAATCTTTTTTGAAACAATTGTGAACTGTTCATTAGCGGCTTTCAAGGAAAAGTATTCCACCATTTTCACAGTTCCAATAGGAATTTTCTATGTCATCTTTTTCAAGTTACTACATGATCCGAGGAGTGCTTAGTATTCGGTATAAAGGGGACTTTATTGTTTTTTCATTTTAAAGTTTAGTGATTTAGAACGTTTCAGGACATGGATCAAGCTGCTTTTCACCTGGAAAAAGTCCATCTCCGCCGCTGGTTTTCGAGCAATCACAATATAATCCTTACCCACTTCTATATCTTCTTTCAATTCCAAAAACGCTTGCCTTATGTATCTTTTAATTTGGTTCCTTACAACGGCATTCCCGATTTTTTTACTGACAGAAAGGCCGATCCGAAAATAATCCTGACCTGGCTTTTCAAGGACATAGACAACAAATTGCCGATTAGCAGAAGATTCACCTTTTTTAAACACAAGCTGAAATTCGTCCTCTTTCTTAATCCTTAACTTTTTTTTCATTTTTACACCTTCATTACATGAATTGAGTCTCAGTAAATCCCTTATTTTGCGAAAAAAGACCACTGAGACTTTTCAGTGGTCTATGCAGATAATACTTTTCTGCCCTTACGGCGACGTGCAGCGATTACTCTACGTCCGTTTTTCGTGCTCATACGTGCACGGAAACCGTGAACTTTACTATGTTTGCGGTTATTCGGTTGATAAGTTCTTTTCATTATATGACACCTCCCTGAGGAATAACAGTTAAAGACAGTCTTTACAATTATATAGATGGAGGTTTCTACTTGTCAACCTCATCCATAAAAATATTTCTTTTTAATGCTCAATGTCCAGTAGGCCTTTTTTTACTACCTAGCCTATTGTAAATGATTTTGCTCCGAACTGATATAGAAATTTTTGGGGAGAGGGGAATTTCCATCAATTTTTCCATGAACACATATATTAAATTCCCAAGGTATTTTCCTGATCGACATGGCATTCGACAAATAATTTAAGAATTAACCTAAATCATCTTTTAATGTTCCATTCGGTTTTTTCGCGGTTTTCCGGGGAGAACAACTTGATTCATCCAAAATAAATCAAATTAATCCGAGCCTATAATTATGGTCTGTGGATAAAATTCGACATGTTTTTTTCTATCCACAACCCTTTTCATAGACTTTTGCACATAACAATTGCCTGTGGAAAAGTTTTTCCCACAGGCTCGGTAAGTTGTGGATAAAGTTTTCTAACCCATTGCAAGACGCCTGAATTTCTGATATTATATTTGTGTTTTCACTCTGAATAACTTTATCAACAGGTATCAGTTATCCACAGACTGTGTATAACATGTGGATAGTTTATTCGACCTGTGTATATTAATATGTCCACAGATGGTGGATATTGTCGAAAACCCTTTTTCTTTCTTATTATATATTTTTCAAAATACCTGTTGATGAATAAAAATCCAAACCTACACCTGGTTACCAGATGTAGTCTGTACAAAGGTTGTACAGCGCTAGATATAGTTATAGGGAATTAACATTACAACACACAAATCCCTTACAGCTCACCGAACCTTTGCTGTCAAAATTTATATAAAGACGGCAATCGATGAGTTTATTTGTGCCTATACATTTAAGATTCTATTAATAAAATATTTTGCAAAGGAGGGATAAGTTTGGATAACATCGATAGCCTCTGGAACCAGGCGCTCGGAAAAATCGAAAAAAAAATCAGTAAACCAAGCTTTGAAACTTGGCTTAAATCAACCAAGGCTTATTTACTGCAAGGTGATACATTAACAGTCACCGCCCCCAATGAATTTGCCAGGGATTGGCTTGAAGAACGCTATTCCCATCTTATTTCTGATGTATTGTTTGAACTTACCGGTGAGGAATTGGAAGCAAAATTCATCATTCCCCCAAATCAAGAAGATGATGATTTTACCGTTCCTGTTCAACCTAAAAAGATAAAAAAACAGGATAAAGACCATGCTGCATTTCCACAGCATATGCTGAATGCGAAAAACACCTTCGATACATTTGTCATCGGCTCCGGCAATCGTTTTGCCCATGCCGCGTCTCTCGCTGTCGCAGAAGCACCTGCCAAAGCCTATAATCCATTATTTATATACGGAGGCGTAGGCCTAGGGAAAACCCATTTAATGCATGCAATCGGGCATTATGTTCTTGAGCATAATCCTAATGCTAAGGTCGTTTATTTATCATCTGAAAAATTCACGAATGAATTCATCAACTCAATCCGGGATAATAAAGCAGGGGAATTCCGTGATAGATACCGAAGCGTAGATGTTTTATTAATTGATGATATTCAATTTCTTGCAGGAAAAGAACAAACCCAAGAAGAGTTTTTTCATACATTCAATGCGTTGCATGAAGAAAGCAAACAGATCGTCATCTCGAGTGACCGTCCACCAAAAGAGATCCCTACACTTGAGGATCGCCTCCGCTCCAGGTTTGAGTGGGGTTTGATCACGGATATCACACCTCCTGATCTAGAAACGCGGATTGCTATATTGCGTAAAAAGGCAAAAGCTGAGGGTCTTGATATCCCGAATGAAGTCATGCTCTATATTGCCAACCAAATCGATTCCAATATTCGTGAGCTTGAGGGTGCACTCATTCGTGTTGTCGCTTATTCTTCATTAATTAATAAGGATATTAATGCCGATTTAGCAGCCGAAGCATTAAAAGACATCATCCCAAGCTCCAAACCTAAAATAATCACCATCTTAGAAATCCAAAAAACAGTTGGTGAGCATTATAGTGTGAAATTGGAGGATTTCAAGGCGAAAAAACGGACTAAATCCGTAGCCTTTCCAAGACAGATTGCCATGTATCTTTCCAGGGAGTTAACGGATTCATCCCTGCCTAAGATTGGAGATGAATTCGGAGGTCGCGATCATACGACCGTCATCCATGCGCATGAAAAAATTTCTAAACTCATGCAAACCGACACCCAGCTACAACGTCAGGTTAAGGAAATCCAGGATCAGCTGAGGGTATAATCAATTCTGGATAATGTGTATAACTGACGACTACTTACACACAGTCTGTCCACAAGTGGATAGACTGTTTTTCCTTAGGTTAATTGGACTTATCCACATATCAACAGGCCCTACTACTATTACTACTATCTTTTTTAATAAAAATTATTAATAAATATGCCTATTTGGCAATAATAAATTGGAGGATGAAACATGAGATTTATAATCCAAAGAGATCGATTAGTTCATAGTGTCCAAGAAGTAATGAAGGCAGTCACATCAAGAACGACGATTCCAATTCTAACGGGGATAAAAATAAGCGTTACTAGTGAGGGTGTCACTTTAACAGGAAGTGATTCAGATATCTCCATTCAATCATTCATTCCAGCTGAAGTTGACGGCGATGAGATTGTTGAAGTGAAAAGTAGCGGCGGTATTGTCCTGAATGCCCGTTTTTTCAGTGAAATTGTCAAAAAGCTGCCGATGGATACTGTAGAAATTGAAGTGGAAAACAACTTTCAAACGATTATCCGCTCAGGTAAAGCCGAATTTAATTTAAATGGACTGGATCCGGAGGAATATCCACATCTTCCAATCATTGAAGAAGAAAATATTTTCAAACTTCCGACGGACCTTTTAAAGACCCTTATTCGCCAAACGGGTTTTGCAGTGTCCACGTCAGAAACACGCCCCATCTTAACAGGTGTAAACTTAAAGGTTCAAGATGATGAATTGACCTGTATTGCAACAGACAGTCATAGGCTGGCAATGAGAACGGCCAAAATAGAAAATAAAATTACAGGGACCTATAGCGTTGTAATCCCAGGTAAAAGCCTGAATGAGTTGAGTAAAATCCTTGATGATACTAACGAACTCATTGAAATCGTCATTACCGAAAACCAAGTACTTTTCAAAGCTGAAAATTTATTATTCTTCTCTAGATTGCTTGAAGGGAACTATCCCGATACTTCACGATTGATTCCATCGGATAGCAAAACGGATGTGACTGTTCATACAAAGGATTTTCTCCAAGCTATTGACAGGGCATCTTTACTTGCAAGGGAAGGAAGAAATAATGTCGTCAAATTGACAACCCTTGAAGGACGGATAATCGAAGTCTCTTCCAATACACCTGAAATTGGTAAAGTAATCGAGGAGGTTCAGGCAGAAGCCATTGAAGGTGAAGATCTGAAAATCTCATTCAGTGCCAAATTTGTAATGGATGCTTTAAAGGCATTGGAAGGTTCCGATATCAAAATTAATTTCACCGGTGCAATGCGTCCATTTGTCATTCGTCCACTACATGATGATTCCATGCTCCAATTAATCCTTCCGGTAAGGACTTATTAATCTAAAATAATATTTCAAAAAAATTAAAGGCTTGTTAAGCAGGTCTTTAATTTTTTTATATTTAAACATAGGTTCCAAAAGGTTTTTTAACATTTTTCTAATACTGAACGGAACTCAAGACTGCTAAAAATAAGAGCTGAAAAAGCTATACTTTGTCTTAATGGCATTTATTTAGTAAAATGAAATATTAAAGACTACTTAGAAATGAGTGAGGCATAATGGACTCCATAAAAATAAGCACAGAATATATTACGCTTGGACAATTCTTGAAATTGGCTGATTTGATCCAAAGCGGAGGAATGTCGAAATGGTTCTTAAGTGAATACGAGGTTTACATTAATGGCGAACTAGACGTGAGAAGAGGCAGGAAATTAAGATCAGGTGATAAAATAGAGATTCCTGGATTTGGCGTCTACACAATTACAAGCTAAAACATAAGGGAAGAGCGGAATATGTATATTGAAAATATAAGTTTGAGAAATTACCGCAACTATACCGAACTGAATCTGGCTTTTGAAAATAAAGTCAATGTAATCCTCGGCGAAAATGCTCAAGGAAAAACAAATGTCATGGAATCTATTTTCGTTTTAGCAATGGCAAAATCCCATCGGACCTCAAATGATAAAGAACTTATTCGCTGGGATGAAGAGTATGCTAAAATAGAAGGTAGAGTTAGAAAGAGAAATACCTCAATACCACTTGAGCTGACCATTTCAAAAAAAGGGAAAAAGGCGAAGTGCAACCATATTGAACAAAGAAAGTTGAGTCAATATGTCGGAAATATGAATGTGGTCATGTTTGCGCCTGAGGATCTTAACCTTGTCAAGGGAAGTCCTCTAGTCAGACGCCGTTTTATAGATATGGAAATTGGCCAGGTTTCTCCCGTATACCTTCATGATATGAGCCAATATCATAAAATACTTCAACAAAGAAATCATTACTTAAAGCTTCTGCAGACCCGGAAACAAACGGATACGACGATGCTTGACGTGCTGACTGATCAATTTATTCAGTATGCAGCGAAAATTGTCGAAAGAAGATACGAGTTTCTTTTAAAGCTCCAGCAATGGGCAGAGCCGATTCATTCGGGGATCTCCAGAAATCTAGAAGTATTGAAAATCCAATATAAACCGTCGCTTGATGTATCAGAATCTATGGATTTGACGAAAATGATAGAAGTATACACAGAAAAATTTGATAAAATAAAAACAAGGGAAATTGAACGGGGTGTAACACTGGTAGGTCCTCATCGTGACGACCTGGTTTTTTTTGTAAATGACCGTGATGTCCAGACTTATGGTTCACAAGGACAACAACGTACAACTGCCCTGTCCTTGAAACTTGCCGAAATTGAGCTGATCCATGAAGAAATAGGCGAGTATCCCATTTTATTATTGGATGATGTGTTATCGGAACTTGACGATTTCCGTCAATCTCATTTACTGAATACGATACAAGGGAAAGTGCAAACATTTGTGACGACACCCTCCGTTGATGGAATCGATCATCAAACCCTAAGAGAAGCGTCCACCTTTTATGTTAGTCAAGGAAGTATTAAAAAGGTTAAATGATGAGGTGAATGTATGTATCTCCATATTGGTGAAGACATTCTTGTGAAAACGGACGATGTCATAGCCATTTTAGATAAGAAGCTGCTCCAGGCCTCTCCAATCATGAGTGAATTTTTGGAGAAAAAGTCTGATGTAACTTACCATTTAGAAAAAAACTCGGTTAAATCGATTGTAGTGACGGATAAACAGGTCTATTATTCACCGCTTGCGTCGTCCACTTTGAAAAAGCGTTCACTGCAGCCATCGCTCTTAATCGATGATATAGATATTCTTTGAATTGTAGCTATAACGTTATAATCACTCCTGAAAAATTTGATAAATGCCAAAAGAAAAGTGTAGGTGATACGAATGACAATGGAACAAAAAGAAGTACAAGCTCAGGCATACGATGAGAATCAGATACAGGTTTTAGAAGGCTTAGAAGCAGTTCGTAAACGTCCGGGGATGTATATCGGTACTACCTCTGCAAAAGGACTTCACCATCTTGTTTGGGAAATTGTCGATAATAGTATTGATGAGGCACTAGCTGGTTTCTGTACTGAAATCAAAGTGACGATCGAAGAAGACAATAGCATAACCGTAGTCGATAATGGACGGGGTATTCCAGTCGGTATCCATGAAAAAATGGGACGGCCAGCTGTGGAGGTTATCATGACGGTCCTTCATGCGGGCGGTAAATTTGGCGGCGGAGGTTATAAGGTCTCCGGTGGTCTGCATGGTGTGGGAGCTTCAGTAGTTAATGCCTTATCCACGGTATTGGAAGTTTACGTTCATCGTGAAGGTAAAATCCATTATCAGCAATTTAACCGAGGGGTCCCTAGAGAAGATTTGAAAATCATCGGGGAAACAGATCATACCGGCACGACTGTTCACTTCATTCCTGATGGTGAAATCTTCACGGAATCCTTGGAATATGATTTTGATACATTAGCCACACGTATCCGTGAGCTTGCGTTCCTGAATAAAGGCTTGAAATTAATCATTGAAGATAAACGTGGAGAAGAAGAGAAAATCAGGGAATACCACTATGAGGGTGGTATCAAGTCTTATGTCGAGCATTTGAACCGCTCAAAAGAGGTTTTGCATGAGGAACCGATATTCATGGAAGGCGAAAAGGATGGAATCTCCGTTGAATTAGCCTTGCAATATAATGACAGCTACATCAGTAATGTCTTTTCTTTTGCCAATAATATTCATACCTATGAAGGCGGTACACATGAATCAGGATTCAAGACCGCTTTAACCCGTGTCATCAATGATTATGCACGGAAAAATGGCCTTTTAAAAGAAGCTGATTCCAATTTCTCCGGTGAAGATGTCCGGGAAGGTCTAACGGCAATCATTTCGATTAAGCATCCTGAACCGCAATTTGAAGGACAGACAAAAACCAAACTGGGAAATTCTGAAGTAAGGACGGTTACTGATTCCATTCTTTCGGAAAGGCTTGATTCCTTCTTATACGAAAATCCTGCTGTGGCCAGAAAAATTATAGATAAAGGTCTGATGGCAGCAAGAGCACGTATGGCAGCCAAGAAGGCCCGTGAATTGACACGAAGGAAAAGTGCTTTGGAAGTATCCAATCTACCGGGGAAATTGGCGGATTGTTCATCTAAAGACCCGGCTATCAGTGAATTGTACATCGTTGAAGGAAACTCGGCGGGAGGCTCGGCTAAACAGGGACGGGACCGTCATTTCCAAGCTATTTTACCGTTAAGAGGTAAAATCCTGAATGTTGAAAAAGCGCGATTGGACAGAATCCTGCATAATGAAGAAATAGGCACGATCATCACAGCACTTGGAACAGGCATTGGTGATGAATTCAATATTGAAAAGGCCAGATACCATAAAATTGTTATCATGACCGATGCGGATGTAGATGGTGCCCATATCAGAACGCTGATGTTGACATTTTTCTACCGTTATATGAGAAAAATTATCGAGTATGGATATATATATATTGCTCAGCCGCCACTTTTCAAAATTCAGCAAGGGAAAAAAGTGGATTATGCCTATAATGATCGCCAGCTTGAAGAAATCATGGCTAGTATGCCAAGTACTCCAAAGCCTAACCTGCAGCGCTATAAAGGGCTGGGGGAAATGAATCCAGAGCAATTATGGGAAACGACAATGAACCCTGATACGAGAACGCTCCTTCAAGTCAGTTTGAAAGATGCTGCCGAGGCAGATGAGACTTTCGAAATGTTGATGGGCGACAAGGTAGAACCGCGACGTAACTTCATTGAAGAAAATGCAATTTATGTAAAAAATCTCGATATCTGATTTTTTGACAGGATGCTTTTTACATCCTGTTCTTTACATAGTGCACGTACAGTTAAAACTAAATGAGAGTATAAGCTTTTTATAGGAGGTTGGCTCCATGTCAGAAAATGAAAGATCAGGTGTAAAAGAAATAAATATAAGTACCGAGATGCGGACATCTTTTTTGGATTACGCGATGAGCGTAATCGTATCTCGGGCTTTGCCTGATGTAAGGGACGGTTTAAAACCGGTACACCGAAGAATTCTCTATGCAATGAATGATCTTGGAATGACTTCGGATAAACCATTTAAAAAATCAGCCCGTATTGTAGGGGAAGTAATCGGTAAATATCACCCGCATGGTGATTCTGCCGTATATGAAACGATGGTACGGATGGCGCAGCCGTTTAACTATCGCTATATGCTTGTCGATGGTCACGGGAATTTCGGTTCGGTCGATGGAGACCAAGCTGCCGCAATGAGGTATACAGAAGCAAGAATGTCGAAGATTTCGATGGAATTACTTCGCGATTTAAATAAAGATACGGTTAATTTCCAGGATAACTACGATGGTTCAGAAAGAGAACCAGCCGTTATGCCAGCCCGTTTCCCGAACTTGTTAGTGAATGGTTCATCAGGTATAGCAGTAGGGATGGCAACCAATATTCCACCACATCAACTAGGTGAAGTAATTGACGGCGTATTGGCTTTGAGCAAGAATCCTGAAATTACAATTCCAGAGTTGATGGAATATATCCCTGGTCCGGATTTCCCGACAGCCGGTTTAATTTTAGGACGAAGCGGAATTAGGAAGGCCTATGAAACTGGAAAAGGGTCAATCATCCAACGGGCGAGAGTCGAGATTGAAGAAAAGCCCAATGGTAAACAGGTAATCCTTGTTAAAGAAATCCCTTATCAAGTAAATAAAGCAAGATTGATTGAAAAAATTGCAGAACTTGCTCGAGATAAGAAAATCGAAGGCATTACTGATTTACGGGATGAATCGGATCGCAATGGCATGCGTATTGTCATGGAGCTTCGAAAGGATGTTAATGCAAATGTCCTTTTAAACAATCTTTATAAGCATACCGCGATGCAGACCACCTTCGGAATCAATCTGCTTGCTTTGGTGGACGGGCAGCCTAAGGTGCTGAATTTAAAACAATGCCTGCACTACTACTTAGAGCACCAACAGGTGGTCATTAGGCGCAGGACGGAATTTGAATTACGGAAAGCGGAAGCCCGAGCCCATATTTTAGAAGGTTTGCGTATTGCACTTGATAATTTGGATGCGGTCATTTCGTTAATCCGTGGTTCCCAAACGACAGAAATTGCCCGTGAAGGCTTAATGACACAATTTTCACTTTCCGAAAAACAGGCGCAGGCTATCCTGGATATGCGTTTACAGCGTTTGACTGGTCTGGAACGTGAAAAAATTGAAGATGAATACCAGGCATTAATGGCTATAATTGCAGAATATAAAGCCATTCTTGCTGATGAGGAAAAGGTTCTTGAAATTATTCGTGAAGAGCTTCTTGAAATTAAAGAACGCTTTAATGATATACGGAGAACCGAAATCACATTAGCCGGCTTTGAAAGCCTGGAAGATGAGGATTTAATCCCAGAGGAAAATATAATCGTGACACTTACCCATAACGGTTACATTAAACGCTTGCCTGCAACCACGTACCGAAGTCAAAAACGCGGGGGTCGTGGAATACAGGGCATGGGAACGAATACAGATGACTTTGTCGGTCACTTGTTAACCACTTCGACTCATGACACTCTATTATTCTTCACTAACAAAGGTAAAGTATATCGTTCCAAAGGATATGAAATACCAGAGTATGGTAGGACGGCAAAAGGATTGCCACTTATCAACTTGTTGGAAGTCGATAAAGGCGAGTGGGTCAATGCAATCATACCGGTGAAGGAATTTGCCGATGATTGGTATTTATTCTTCACGACCAGACATGGGATATCAAAGCGTACTCCTTTGTCGTCTTTTGCAAATATCCGTAATAACGGTTTAATTGCTCTAGGTTTGCGTGAAGATGATGAATTGATTTCAGTGCGTCTTACGAATGGAGACAAACAGATCATAATTGGAACGAAAGCCGGGATGATGATTCGTTTCCCTGAGACGGATGTACGGACAATGGGACGTACTGCAGCGGGAGTGAAAGGGATTTCCTTAAGGTCGAACGATGAAGTGGTCGGTATGGAAATTCTTGAAGATGATGAAGAGGTCCTGATCGTTACGAAAAACGGTTATGGAAAACGGACTTCTGCGGAAGAATACCGGATTCAAAGCCGTGGTGGCAAAGGGATCAAAACATGTAATGTCACTGAGAAAAATGGTGAACTTATAGCTGTTAAAACAGTTACAGGTATAGATGAGGATTTAATGCTGATTACAGCAGCTGGTGTATTGATCCGAATGGAAGTCGAAGGCATTTCTAAAACGGGCCGTAATACACAGGGTGTTAAACTCATCCGACTTGAATCAGCAGACAATGAATATGTTTCGACGGTAGCCATCGTTGGAAGAGAAGAAGAAGAAGAAGAAATAGATGCGGAACAGGGCCCAACAATAGATACGGATTCTGAACCTACTCTAATCGAAGAAAATGAAGAAACTGAAAAGGATACGGAAGAATAACTCTTCCATAACCAAGAGACCCAGGCAATCTAAGCTGGGTCTTTTTTTATTTGCGTATTAGCTGATTTTTCAAAATGTTAATATCAAGTGTTTGAATATGAGTGAAAGACTTAAGGTTTTGGAGTATCAAAGATTAAAACGGCTAATAAAATAAATTGAATTTAATCACCATGTTTTTCAAGTAGTATGATACTCATCAAAACTATAGAAGTGAAACATTTTGCTAGTGACCAAGATTATTAAATAAAACGGAAAGTCTAACTGCCGAGGATCATGAGGAGATTCACAATCATCCTATTTTTAGCTATAAAATGATAAAAGATAGTTCCATCATTAATGATAGTGTGAAGGTAGCCGTTCTAGAGCAACACAGAAGGTTAGATGGAACGGGTTATCCCGAAAGGTGGAAAACAAAGTTCATGAACTTATTTTTAAAATTATTGTTGTTGCAGAAGTCTTTCACGCCATGAATTCCAAAAAGGATATATAGAAGAAATACTTTAATGATAAGAAAAAAGTTTACTCTTAAAAAGATAAGCTTCTAGGGGGATGACCAATTTTTTATTATCAAGGGATTCATATATTTTATTTATTTTAAAATAACTCTTGCTTTTATTTCTGATACTGGATATAATAACTAAGTCGACATCGAAAGAAAAAAAGTTGTTGACAAAAAATAATATAGTTGATATATTATTAAAGTCGTTTCTAAGCGAATGATAAAGAAATTGCTCTTTGAAAACTGAACAAAACAAAGCGCCAACGTTAAATTTTAAGTGAGCACACACTATTAAAAAAGCAAAA
>NZ_JBHZPF010000068.1:0-21800 GCF_042787975.1 Peribacillus sp. YIM B13482 | reverse complement strand
GTGGTGTCTTACTCATATCTTACTGAGGAGCCCTATTTTTTTCAAAGCTGAAAAATAACGCTCTACAGGAATGCTAAACCAGCTAATAGGAAGTCAATATCTTTCTCTAAAATAAAAAACAACGTATGGTGAGTTCGCTCAAAGGGGGATCATCACACACAAAATGTCCATTGACGAAGCAAGACATGGTTATCCCATGATATAATTATCATAGAAAACCGCTTACAGAAATGAAATTAAAAATCAGAAAATTCATTCTCTTGAGGAGACGATGAAAGTTGACAGTGGACAATAAAAATTCAATAAGTAAAGAACAAACTATTTTTAATCATATTGGAAATAAAATCAAAATGGAAGATAGAGAAATTAATATAATTGCTAAATTAGAAGAACCTCTTCTGGTGGTTTTAGGAAATGTATTGAGTGACGAAGAATGTGATGAACTTATTAGACTGTCAAAAGACAAAATGCATCGTTCTAAAATTGGAGTTACACCCGAAGTAAATGAGATAAGAACTAGTAGTAGTATGTTTTTTCAAGAAAATGAAAATGACATCATTTCCAAAATTGAAAAAAGAATATCGTCTATCATGAATATACCCATTGAACATGGGGATGGTATTCAAATTCTTAAATATATTCCAGGTCAAGAGTATAAAGCTCATTTTGATTTTTTTACATCTGCAAGTAAAGCAACAAAAAACAATAGAATCAGCACAATCGTCATGTACTTAAATGATGTAGAGCATGGGGGAGAAACTTTTTTTCCTAAACTGAATTTTTCAGTATCACCTCAAAAAGGAATGGCTGTGTATTTTGAATATTTCTATAACGATCAAAACCTTAACGACCTGACTTTACATGGTGGAGCTCCAGTTATTACTGGAGAAAAATGGGTTGCAACACAATGGATGAGAAGGAAAAAATAGTCTCCAAATGTCAGATGTTCAATTTTTTAAAATGATAGATGTAATTCACTTCCTGCTCCTACATAACTGTCTCCTTCAAACCTTTATATCTGTATTAATGCATGAAGAATGAAGTTTGAGAAAAAACAGAAAATAGACATCTTTTTTTCTCATCGAGTTCCTTAATGAACTAATACACCTATTAGTTCATAAGGGATTTTCCTGATAAAATATGGCCACAAGGTGAAATCAAATAAATGACCAATAGCCTAATTAAGACTTGTCCATGGACCTTTCAAAACTTCGTCTTACCTCTTCTGCTATTAAATGCTTTAATGCATCTCTAAGTAAGCTCCATCCAGTGAAATGTTTGTTTGGCAATCCGGATATCCAAGTTCTTGAATTAGGAATACAGCTTAAGATTTAACTTTTTAGTGTCCAAAATATTGACTCAAATCCAGTTACCCCTTAAAAAAGTTGATTGATTTAGTGTTAACAATCCAACATTGATCCTCCATGATCGTGTCATTCCGCCGTAGCCGTTAATTATTTTTTCTTATTCGTCAGATCATCGATATTCTTATCCCCTTCATCCTTGATATCGTCATAAACCTGATTTCCACTATTAGTGACTTCGTCATACAAACGCCTCCCGGTATTACGAGCATAATCCCATGCGAAATTCTTACGATCAGTAATCTGTTTCCAGACCTCACCGTGAGGGATAGCATTTCCATATTTAATTTCTAGATACTTAAGGGCTGCTAGCAGATTATAATATTCTTTGTTCACTAGAATTTGCATATCTGTTTCTGTATTATTAATAACTCCCTGCTTCTGTTCTTTTTGTGTATTTGCCTGTCCTTCTCCTTTTTCTTTCCACATCGTCCACTCGCCTTGTAATTTGGCATACGCTTTATTGAGATAATTCTTTAGTGATTCGTCATTATCTACAGAAGTGAACTCTCCACCACCAGATGTAGCAACTTGTCGAAGCAATTTCTGTCCTTCGTTATCCACATTAAAGCCAATAATATTTACAACTGTTTTCACTTTGGATTGGTTGAGTTCTTTGGCAATCTGCACTGGATTACCTCCACATGTTTCAATTCCATCACTAACTACATATACGACCGAATCGGTTGTCTCCGGATTAATATCTTGTTTTACAGATTTCAGAGCATTTGCAATTGGCGTCCATCCGGCTGGTTTTATATCTTGAAGTACCGTTTTTATTTGATTTGTCTGCTCGCCTTGACCATGAAAGATTTCTTCTGTACTGTTACAGGATACTTTTTTATCTTTATGACTTCCTGTTCCTTTATGTCCATAAACCCGCAAAGATACCTCTGCATTTTTTGGTAATTTATCTAAGAAGATTTGAATAGCTTCTTTGGCAGAGTCCATTTTTGATTTGCCATTGATCTGCGCTTTCATGCTGCCACTGGCATCAAGTAGGATCGAAATGTGTAACTTCTTACTTGTGGGTAATGTGATTTTACCATTAGGTCGCTCATTATTCACTTTAACTTCTGTTTCAAAATTATTGAAAGTGGTCACATAAGGTCGATAATCTTCAGCCAATAGGAGGAGGAGTTCTTCCTTATATTGATCAGCTGTCAAATCACTTGATAATTGATCCAGAGCTTCCTGAACCTTCTGTTCATCATAGTTAGAACCAGCATAACGTCCTGGAGGTTTCATTAATATTTGTTCATCTGTTAAGGAAGTCTGATGTTTACTTTGATCTGAATCTGATGGGTCCTGAATGTTTGAAATATTCTTTTCCGGTTCATTACTTTGATTTGAATGTGATGGATTCTGGGTTTTTGAAGTATTCTTTTCCGGTTCATTAATACAACCAGCAAGGAATAAGGCTAACGTTACCAATATTAAGATAGACCTTCGAATCATCAACTCGCCTCCGATTAATAATCTTCTTATATAATCAAATTATTATCTACCAAGCCAAAGTTCATTTGATAACCACGGCTTCTGAGAATATACATGTTAATCAGGCTGATACGAGCAGACTAAATTTGCCGATTTCCATTCGTATTGAAGCTTCAATTCGTTTCCTCTGCGGTTGACGACCATAATGAATGGCTCCGCTTTGGGCTCGTGCAATATAACCCGAATATCGTTTCCTTCTTTCTCGTATTCCCCGAACCATATTTGGGTAAAATTTCCCGTAGTTTCATGAACGGATAAAGGTTCCCTATGGGTAGT
The DNA here is from genome assembly GCF_042787975.1 of Peribacillus sp. YIM B13482. NCBI lineage: Bacteria > Bacillati > Bacillota > Bacilli > Caryophanales > Bacillaceae > Peribacillus > Peribacillus sp. YIM B13482. The sequence continues at coordinate 18,663 of NZ_JBHZPF010000068.1, read as the reverse complement.
AGGTTCCTACAACTGTACTTTTCATAAATAACCCCCTTCACTGCATATTAATCTCATTGAGCAAAGAAGTAATTAAATATTATGGTTGCGATTATGAAAACCTCTATATTGGAAATATGGTGCAGTGTATTGTTGGCGTAACTTTTATGAGCGATTATGGTATTGCATAACCCGATATAAACGACCACACCCTCGCGCCGAAACGCGTTGGCAGCCCGCTCTCCAGCAGCTCCAGCCTGCCATAGCATATGCTCCTCAGTGTCGCCATCATCTTGGAGCGCACACATTCCTTCACCTGGAAAGCGTAGGTCCTTCCTCTCTCCACATCCGTGCCACCTTGTCACCAGGTATTACATAGGTTAAGTGTGTTATGGGTTGAATAACGAGTTCAAAGGCAACATAAGTTTGTGATATCAAAGCTTTCCTATAAATACAACTACGTCTTTACATGCATGGGGTATTTTTCCTTAAGCCCTTCTACTCTTTCAAATAATTTGGTTTGCTGTTCTTCTCTAGGTTTAGATGCGCCCACTCTTATAATTGATCAAGTTCAGCAAGAATACTTGGTAAATCTTGCTCTTCATCAACACCTGACGAAAAAAGATCTACCTAGGATGGCAGTATCCAAAATTCTTTGAAAAAGGATTCCGTAGCAACTGAAAGAAAGAAGTGTTTTTCAAAATCGTTTTGTGGATCAAGGATCATTACACTAATAGCCATCTGTTATTCAACTTCGAAGACCGCACTGAAAGCTACTGTTTTGATTTAACGGTATTGTCTCGATCAATAACGCCTAAAGTTATTCTTTGATTTCATTAATGAGCCACTGTCTACCTTCTTCTCCTTTAAGAATTATAGGGTGTTCTGGAGTACCTATATTAACACTTTTAATGAAAGCCTCCTCTAGTCCTCGAATCCCCCCTAACTTAGCCCCCTTTAGTAATACCCCTTCAAACGTAGATAATCTTACATCAGCATTCAGTAATGACGCTTCACGAAAATCTGCCTCATCAAAAAGACCACCTACTAAATTTGCGTTTGATAAATCAGCCTTAACAAAAACTGTCTCAATGCATTCACTATCAGCAAATCTTGAGGCTTTAATATTCGCATTTGTAAAATCTACATATGAAACGTTAGACTTACAAAAATCTGAACCTTCTAAATTAGCGAATTTAAAAGTTGATGAACATAATAAAGATGAAGACATATCTTTAAGATTTAAGTTCATACCATCAAAAAGACAAGCTGTAAGGTATGCTTGATCTAACGGATATTTTGATAAATCTAAATTTCGGAAGTCTATTTCATCTAAGCCGAGTTTTTCACCTTTCTTACCAATGGTCTCTATCCAAAGGCGGTGTGATTCGAGTTGAACAATAATTTCCTCAACATTTAATATTGTCATGCCCTGCATACCCTCCTAAACTATGGATACCAAATAATTCTATCAGCTATTCCTGCTTCTTTTATTGCCTCTTTTAACTGATCAATATGTTCAGGAATTAGTTTTCTCGTATCCACTATTACATTGTAGTTTTTATCAAGTTCCTTATTGATCCCTTTCATTCCATTATTTACTGTAAAGGCTCCCTTTTTCGGTGATGTATGCCCATTTGGATAAGATTGAAAGCTTTTAACATCCCATTTTACACCATTAGTAGTGTCAATAAATTCTGCTCCACCATCAGCCTGAGGATCTCGAATTATTCTACCTAGTTTGCCCTGTTTCTCCAATTCCAAGCCTATCTCTCTTTCTTTCACACCCTGATCTCTAATTTTACCTCCATGTGAAGGATCACCTGCTAAATTATCCAATTCCTTTTGATTTCTACCACCAGTATACTCCGTTCCCTCATCAGCTTTTTCCTTATTCGGCGTATCGTCATCCGGCTTCTTGGGATCGTCCGTATGCTTGCCAGGGCTTTCGCCGTCACTTTTCGGAGGTTTCGGTTTAATCGGAACGTCGACATCCGGCTTCTGGGAACCAAGCTTATCCAAAAGCTTGCGCACATAGCGGTGCCCTTTCTTCCCAACCCATCTTAGTGCACTGCCGAACGGAATTCGGCTTAGTACAATGCCGAGAGCGACGGAAAACGCATTTTCGGGAGTCAGCAGCTTCTTCGGATCGCGGATATAACCGGCAGTCTCATGTCCGCTCCCGGCGATTCCCGCCCCCGTCATCGCGATGCCAAAAGCCGGCCAGAATCCGACGAACAGCAATGACAAGGCAAGGGCACCAAGCACTATCGCCCCTTGTTCATACCAATCCAACCCATCCCACCAATTTTGCAGCGAATCGAACATGCAGGCGAAACATGCCGTTTCCCCACCGCCCGCATGAGCCCCGATGCCTGCGAACAGACCGGCCACAAGCAGAATCATCGCGAGTCCGGTTAGCGCCTGGTAAAGAGCCTTTACCCGAGCCTGGACAGGCTCCTGTCTACCGGCGGCTTCTTCATTTCCATAAAGTAAATGATATCCAAGCTCCCTGCGCTCCCGGTAAAAGCCTAGCCAATATATGAATTTCCCCCGGTCCAGACAAAAAGAGCGGATCATATTCCACAGCTCGGTAAACGGATTAAGAAGCGGCTCGTTCGGCAGCAACGGAAGGTAGTTCCGTATTTTGTTCAGCGACCAGTAATCGGCAATGAGCGATGCGGCAAGCATCAGCAGGAAGGCCGGCTGAGTTTTATAACCGCTGCCGGTCCACTCATGAAGCCGGAACACCCAACCCGGCAGCTTGTGTTGGCCGTTATAAGCCGCGTGATCCAAGATGGACCACAGCAAAAGGATTGCCGGGAACAGAAAAACCCATTTCGTCAGTCTTGTTCGCAGCCGATAAGCAATTCCGCACGCAAGTGTGATCATGGCTGTATGTACGGGATGACCGACGGTCATTATCGTCGGGAACAGACTTTCTTCGAAACGCCCGGGAAACAGTGAGAATATATCCCAATGGATCGTTTCGCCGCCCAGCATTGTAAAGCTATAGCCAAACTTTTTCTCAAGAATGCCGGAACTTAGCCACCTTCGGGAAAGCTCCTCCATCAGTTGGAAGCCGACACCGGTTGCCGCCCCGATGAGCGTGAAATCGCTTAAACTCAAGGCGGAAGCTCGACGTGAGAAAAACAGAAATATACCTAGCGGAAGGAGCTTCCACAATTCTTCGAAAATTGGCGTGATAACGGCAATGGACCAAGTGTCGGAAGTTTTTCCGCCGAAAAACGCATGGAGAGCATTGACCGTAAGCGTCGTGAACGGTACGACAAGGAATACACCTAACAGAACGAACAGAACAACTTGCTTCCACGGCATCGTTTTGCTTCGGCACAGAAACCAAAATTGCAGCAGCACATAAAACGACCACAAATATTGAATCATCATGGTACGCGATACTTTAACGAAAAACAAGCTCAACACAAACGCAAGCAAAGACAGCCAGGAAAAAATCGCATACGCCGTTTTAATAAACGGATACTTCGCAATCCATGATTGGCAAATTCGATAGATGGCCTCAAGGAAATCCCGAATTCCGGTTCGAATGGACCAGAGCGTATTCACTACGGTCGCCTCCTTTGTAAGCCGACCTCGTGCGATCGGGACGTCTCCCTTGACGACGGTCCGGCCATGAGTAAATAAATGAATTCATGAAAACGATGGTCACCGATCGATCGGAGGTTTATAGAGTAATACCCGCAACAAGTACTTACCTATTTCTCGCGGGATACTAGTAATATAGACATTTTTATAAAATGTGGAAAAGGCGCTGGTCGCAAATCTGGGTATTTTTGCACGAAGCCCAGAAAAGGTAAAATTGCTGCTATTGAAAGGAGAAAAATGCCGATTGCCGCATTAAGAAGAAAGCATCCTTCAAATCGCCTTCAAAATAATGGGACCGCGAAAATAAATAAAAATATCGTGCCCGTTGCAAGTATAAATCCAATCAGACTTGTAATCACAAGCCATCTTTCCCTTCAAATAATTTGGTAGATGGTCGTACAACATCATTTCAATCAGTTTGCATAGGATTTGACATGAAAAATCTCCTTCTTTCCTCACCTCTTATTTATTTGATTAACCTATATTTTTATATTCGAAATTACTAAAAAGATACCTCTAAATTGAGTTTTATTAACAAACCTGTTCTTTATCTTAATAAAATGTTTTAAAAGCATCTAAATTGCACATACATTTATTCAACTAAATGAATCGTCTACACTTATCTGGACAGAAGTTTTAAGGGCAGATACACTTAACTCACTACGATAAGGGAGCACTCAAAATGACCAAGCGAAAACGCCGTACGTTCACTTCTGAATTTAAACAACAGATCATTGAACACTACCAAAACGGAACAAAGATAAATACTCTGTATCAGCAATGTGTGGCGTCCTGGAGCTTTCACGGAGCACCTAATACTACGAAGCAAATGCCATTTTAGAAATTTTTGATAAAAATCGAAAGGCGTACGGAACACGTAAGATTAAGGTTGAATAAAAGAAAAGAGGCATTACGGTCTCCAGAAGGCGAATTGGCCGTATCATGAAAGAACAGGGGCTTGTTTTCTCTTTTATAGTTGCTCAGTCTAAACCGCAAAAGACCTCATGCAACGAATCAGGCGAGGCTAACGAATTAAATCGGGAATTTCTACAAGAAGAAGAGAAAAAATAGTGGTCAGTGATTTAAGATTTGTCAAAGTCAAAAATAAATGGCATTACATGATAAACAAAAAAGGGTCCGCATTTCTCTACATAATGAATGCTGACCCTAGTTTTTAAAGAAGATCCTCTGAATGAGAGTCCTTCTTTAAAGCATTTTATTGATTCTTCTCATAAAGTCTTCCATAACGGTGTATAATTTCCCCTTAGCTTCCTTCATCGAGCTTCCTTGAACACCGAAATAAAATTTAATTTTAGGTTCTGTTCCGGAAGGTCGTAAACATACCCATGTGCCATCATCAAGAAAGTATTTTAATACGTTGGATTTTGGGAGCTTGATGGCCTCTTCCCTATTTGACGCAAACATGTATTTTTTCCTGCTGAGATAATCCTCTTGAACCACTACTTGATGACCACAGATTTGCTCTGGTGGATTTTCACGGAATTCATTGAGGATCGCTTGAATTTGTCTGGCACCTTCAATTCCTTTTAAAGTTAACGATCGTAAATCTTCCAAGTAATAGCCATATTTCTCAAAAACATGCAGTAAACCTTCGTACATCGTTTTGCCTTGCTTTTTGTAATAGGCACAAACTTCCACTGCCAGAATAGTCGCCTGTATGGCATCCTTATCTCGAGCAAAGTCTTTGATTAGATATCCATAGCTTTCTTCATAGCCAAACAGGAAAGAATGTTCTCCACTTGTGTGGTATTCATGGATCTTTTCAGCAATGAATTTAAATCCAGTTAAAACATCTACCGTTTTCAAACCATTTTGATCAGAAATCGCGCGTCCTATTTCTGAAGTCACAATGGTCTTTAATACCACTCCATTTTCTGGAAGAGTCCCTTTCTTTTGTTTTTGTGAAATTAAATAATCCAAAAAGAGAGCGCCTGTTTGGTTTCCTGTTAATGCGACATAATCTCCAGCATTATTTTTCACGCTAATTCCGAGCCTATCCGCATCTGGATCGGTGGCAATCAATAAATCAGCGTCGACACGTTTTCCAAGCGCGATGGCCAATTCAAAAGCAGCATGTTCCTCTGGATTAGGCGATTTAACAGTAGGAAAGTTAGCATCGGGCATTTCCTGTTCTTTAACAATATGGACATTTCGATATCCTAGATCATGCAAAGCACGTTTTACTGATTTATTGGCTGTACCATGAAGCGGTGTAAACACGAGCTTTACATCGATTTCATTTGCTAACTTTGGATCTTCCGGAATAGTGAGCAAATGCTCATTATAAGCAGTATCCAGCTCTTCCCCAATGATTTGAATGAGCCCTCTGTCTTTTAGGATTTCTTCTTCCTCCACTACAATGGAAAGCTCACTTTCAATCGTGTTCACGTAATTAATGACTTGATCCGCCGCTACAGGAGGTAGCTGTGCACCGTCTGATCCGTAAACTTTATACCCATTATATTCAGGCGGATTATGGCTTGCTGTAATGACGATACCGGCAAATGCACTCAGCTTACGTACGGAAAAAGAGAGCTGTGGGGTAGGGCGTAATTCATCAAATAAATAAGCTTTAATTCCCTTTGTTGCCAAAGTCTTGGCTGCTTCCAATGCAAATTCTGGAGACTTATGTCTTGAATCGTAAGCAATTACGACTCCTCTGGATTTTGCCTCGTTTCCAAACGATTGAATATACTCAGCAAGTCCTACTGTCGCTTTTCGCACAGTATAAATGTTCATCCTATTCGTACCTGGACCAATTTCCCCTCGCATACCACCCGTCCCGAAGTCCAAATTTTTATAAAAGGCGTCTTCAAGTGCTATCTCATCATCCTTCATTTCTTCAAGCATTAAACGCATTTCATTATCTAAATTTCTGTAACTTGTCCAAATAGTATATAAAGACTTCCACTCCATGAAAAAACAGCTCCTTCCAGCCTGTATATTTTTCTTTTCTCTTTGACCTTAGTACACATTGTAGGCGATCAATGAGTATGAAATCTAAAAGCCATCGTTCCTAAAGCACCCATTACGATATCATTTTTAGCTTTCTCAAGTAGTTCCTTATCCTGCAACGGAGTTGTAGAATCGCCAAATATCGTACCTTTCAAAGTAGGTTGATTCATTCATATTCCCAACCAGCACTTTGGAAAGAGCGTCATTTATTCTTCATTACTTCTTTGAAAGAAGAGCGAAAATACGGCTTGTTTCGAAAAAATTCAATTGCGAAATCTTGAATAATTACAAATTTCTTTTTTGATATCGGGATCCATATCTTTTGGCAGCTGATTGATTGGAAAGAATTGTACAGCACTTCCTTCATTACCATCAGGTTTCAAAGTTCCTTCGATAATTTCATTTGTTGTATAAAAAGCGTTAACAGAATAGAATTGATCTCCATTTGGTAAGTGAATAAAATAGTTTACGCCTGATAAAACTTTTAGAAATTGTAATCCACCAATCGTTAAACCTGTTTCTTCTTTTACTTCACGCAATGCTGTTTCCTCTAATGATTCTCCTAACTCCATAAGTCCCCCTGGTAATCCCCATACTTTTGTATCTGTTCGATATTGTAATAAAATCTGCCCAAGTGGATTAAATACTAATACTTTTGCCCCTGTTAAAATGACTGGCCTTTTTCCCACAAGCTTGCGTAAATCTTCAATATAGCCCATGTCATTCCCCTTTCTACCTAAATGATAACTATTGGGTATCCTGCTTGTTTTTTCGTAACTGTTTTTAAGTTTTCCTTACTTGATTTATTTTTTCTGTTCCTTTTTCGTTTTCGTTTTCGTTTTCGTTTTCGCTTTCTGTTCCTTTTCCTTTTTCGTTTTCGTTTTCGTTTTCGTTTTCGTTTTCGCTTTCTGTTCCTTTTCCTTTTTCGTTTTCTTTTCCGTTTTCTGTTCCTTTTCCGTCTTCGTTTTCGTTTTCGTTTTCGTTTCGGCTTCCGTTTTCGTTTCCGTTGTATTAACGAGAGAATATAATCTTTGTTGCTCAATAATTTGTTTATTGACATCAAATTTTTCTTCAATGACTTTCCGTGCTCTTTCCGTATAGGCGTTCCAAATCTCTGGATGATCTATAAAGAATTGTATGCCTTTCGCTAACTCAATATCATTTTTTTCTGGAGCTAGGTATCCTGTTCTCAGGTGTTCAATTAATTCAGGGATTCCCGCATGTTGAGTGGAAACGACAGGTAAACCGCTAGCCATTGCTTCTTTTAAGGCATTAGGAATGCCTTCGATATCACCAGTTTTAGCAGTCTGACTTGCAAGGCAAAAGATATGAGCTTTTTTCAATTCGTCCGAAACTTGTTTTGAATCCATAGCTCCTCTAAGAATCACAGCATCTTTAAGGTTAAATTCTGTAATGACCGATTTAATTTTATCCTCATCTTCACCTGCTCCAATAATATGCAGTCTAGCATTTGGATATTGTGTATAAATCCGTTTAAATGCTTTTATAAGAGTAATAAATCCTTTTTTGTCTACAAGTCTACCTACAGATAAAACTCTTATTTCGCCTTCTTTAGGTAGAGTGGGGGTAGAATAGGCGAAAAGATCCAATTCGATACCACCATATAACACATGAATTTTATCGTCCGGAATTCCTAAACTTCTTAATCCTTGTGCAAGATATTGGCAAACAGGAAAAAAGTGTGCACCCTGTTTAATTAATGATGAATATCGCTGAGCATTTTTTTCGAAAATTTCTGGTCTGTCAGAACCATCGCGCCCTCTAATGCTAACAATCAATGGGATATTATATTTTTCACATACAGGCAAAATTTCTTGTCCATGTTTTCCGTGATGAGCATGAATGGCTATGATTTCTTGTTCTTTGAAGAAATTTTCTAGATCTTTAATCTTGTTTAAATTATAGTAGTTTTCAAAGGGGAATTCTGTATGGTTGGTATCGTCGAATGGGCCGATTACGATTGAGCGATAGCTACTTATTTTTACGATTTGATTATATATAAAACGTTGGTGTGTTTTAATGTTTTCACTTACAAAATAAGCAATAGTTTTCATTCAGCCTCAGTCCCTTTAACAAGAAATTCATATTTGCTCTTCTCGCGTCCTGCTAAAACTAATAGCTCTTGATAATTGCCTAATTTTTTTATTTTTCCTTGTTCTTCAATTTGTTTCACTTGCTTGTGAAATTCATGAGGGAACATGGAATCAGCTTTATAAATGTCTTTGTATGGTAGGTCTTCAGAACAAACTTTAAGGTAGTTTTCAAACAGAGGATTTAATTTGAATAGAAGATCTTTTGCAGAATTACGTGTAAGGGACGTCATGAGAAAATCTGACAAATTATACTCCTTAAGAACTTCCAATGGAGTTTTCATATTTTTAGGGTTCAAATTACTTTCTCCTTTTATTAACTAACATATTTTTAATTATTCTTTTTGCTTGCATGTAATTTACCTATTTACCTATCTCTTTTTATTTGATTTTAGGCTTTTACTCATTAAATTTTTAATTATATTGATCTGCTGCCATGTACACTTCAAATCTACTAATATCGAATCTTTCTCCATCAATCGTTTTCCCCATAGACATTCTATAATTTTCATCATTTCATTAATGGCATCTGTTATTTGACCTTTCATCACCAACTCCAGGATTTATTTTTTCTAAAGTGTCAATGACAGCTAAATTTGACGGTGGATCATTTGATGGTTTTAAACGTTATTGAAACTTCACCTATGCCGAATTATATTTCCTCAAGGCCTGACGCCATTACCTCATCTTTTGTTATCATTATCAAGTCGAGGTGATTGAAATTTTTTAATTTACTGACTGAAGCAGAGATTCCATCATTATTTTTTATCCACTAATATAAATTCACTACTTCTTTTTCCTTATTTATTGTACTTATTGTACCAATTTACAAAATGAGTTAAACCTTCTTCTATTCTTGTTGAAGGATAGAACCCCACATCAGCATGCAAATCGGCAATATCTGCATATGTCTCCTTAACATCTCCCGGTTGCATTGGTAAGTACTCTATTTTTGCCTTTTTGCCAATTAGTTTCTCTAATGTGTTAATGAAATCCATTAATTTTACGGGCTTATTGTTACCGATATTATAAATTTTGTATGGGGCATAACTTGAACTTGAATCAGGATTAGCTCTATCCCATCCAATATTACAAACCGGTGGTTTATCAAGTAATCGGATTATTCCTTCAACAATATCATCAATATAAGTAAAGTCTCTTCTCATATCCCCATTATTAAAAACCTTTATTGTATTCTCTTCAATAATATTTTTAGTAAAAGAGTAATAAGCCATATCAGGTCTCCCCCATGGACCATACACCGTAAAGAAACGGAGTCCAGTGGTTGGAATATTATATAAATGACTATAAGTATGAGCCATTAATTCATTAGACTTTTTAGTGGCAGCATATAAACTTACTGGATGATCCACTTGGTCTTTGGTTGAGAAGGGGATATTAATATTTGCTCCATATACAGAACTTGAGGATGCATAAATTAAGTGCTTTACATTATTTTGTCGACAGACCTCTAAGATATTTACAAACCCAACTAGGTTGGAATTAACATAAGAATCCGGGTTGTCTATGCTATAACGTACTCCAGCCTGAGCTGCTAAGTTGATGACTATATCAATGGTTCTGTCTTTAAATAATTGATTTAATTTTTCTTTATCCAACAAATCCATTTTATGGAATTCGAAATCAGGGTTTTCTTCTAATATCTTGAGTCGATTGTTCTTTAAAGAAACATCATAATAATCATTAATATTGTCTACTCCTATAACATTGATATCTTGGGCTAACAGACGTTTTGTTAAATGGAAACCAATGAAACCTGCAGCCCCTGTTACTATAATGTTCATAGTATTGATTTCAATCCTTTCTATATAATTGGATTTTGACACCTTTCTGGAACACTGAGTAAGCATCCGTATTTATATATATTGATACTTTCGATCCTTTACAATAACAGAACAGTGTTCATTATGACGGATATAAAGAGGGGGCAAACTCAAAATCTTCATGGGGGAGAGACTTACGTTTTATTCGTAATCCACCAATGACATGATATCCTTTTTCGCTTTAAGCCTTATGAGTTTTCCACTCTTATACCCGCTGTGAACTAGCACCTACGAATGAAGTTTAAGCTAAAACGTTCTCGGAAACCGTTGAATGCAAAATCACCATAGGTTTTGATATGCTCATTTTTTGTGATAACTAAAACTTCAACAATTAGGAGTAATACCTTTTTAATTTTTTCGTTAGGATTCAGTTACATAAGCGTATTTTCATTTTCATCTAATGGGATTGGTGTTTTTGTCCATTCAGCATACGTACCAGGGTCTATCGCCTTCACTTGTTTTAGAAAAGAATCTAAAAAATTTATTTCTCGCAGGTCTTTAAATAACTCGAGAGGTCTTTTTTGTTCACGTGAAAACGAGTACACATGGTCGACTAATTTAAAACCATTCCTGGTTATAATAATATGCCGTAATGGGGCATCAATTTGCTTAAAACCTGATTTTTCCATTGTTTTTAATATATAGAGTAAACGTTTTGTTATGTCCTCAGAAAGTACAGATTGTTTTTTAAGAAACGTATTTAAATCTGGTCCTAATAGATATTCCATTAAAATATAATTTGGTCCTGTTTCAAAGACTTTCGGGATAAAAGGCAAGTCTTGACTTGATAAAAGAACCATTTTTTCCTGATTTGCATGTTCAGTTTTTCCGTAAAGTTTTACGCATGTGTCTTCAGACACTCGATAAACAGCACCTTGATGCCCTTTTCCAATGAGTGTTTGTGTTATAGCGCTATCCACTTTTACACCATTCCCTGACCCTCCTGAGAGGACGGGAATGTTTCTAAAGTCCAAACTATTTTGATTGAAATAATCCTCCCACTCATTGAAGGTGTCCGGTTCGAGCTTTTTCACTTGGGCTAAGAACGAGTCCTTTAAAAGGATTATTTTTAAATCTCTTAATAATTTTAATGGTACAGGATGCATTCTTTTAAAGGAATTTACATGGTCAATCACCTTAAGTTCCTCATTACCAACGACAAAAATATGGCGTAGGGGAGCATCTATCATGGTGAATTTTGCTTGTTTTAATTCCCTTAATATATAGAGAAGTTTCTTTACTATAGAATCAGGGATATACGTATAATTTCTCAGGTAATCTTTTAAGGTTGGAGCATTAAAATATTCCATGACTATATAGTTTGGTCCTGTATCATATACCAAAGGCATAAAGGGTAGATTTTTTCCAGCATTAAGAGCTTCATCCTCCATTTTCGCTTGTACCGGGTCTGAATAGATTTTTACACATTTATCTTCTGAAAGTTTAAATACTGCACCTTGAGCACCCATTCCAATCAGCGAATAGGTTGTGGGATTATGAATTTCCAAAGATTTTTCACCTTTGGTTACAGTAATGGTTTTAAAATTCTCCATGATCTCCTCCTAACTGCTCATCCATCGACTTCTGTTGAAACTGTTGAATTTTATTAAGGGATTTTTTAACTTTTTCGGATTTTTGAGCCTTATTTTTTTTTTACGAGATGCTATTGTTTCCTCATTACCTTTAGTCTTTTGTTGAATCTTTGCTTTTTTGTCTTTTTTATTAGATGCTACATGTTTATCTTTGACTTTATCTTTAGTCTGCTGCTGAAGCTGTCGAAGCCGTGGAAGCTGTTGAAGCTGTTGAAGCTGCTGAAACTGTGGAAGCTGTTGAAGCTGTTGCATATAAATAAGGGCTTTTCTGGCTAAACCGGCTTTTTTTCTAGGCGCTATTGTTTCGCCATCATACTTATCTTGCTGTTGAGGCTTTGTAGTCTCCTTAAGGGTTTTTTTATCAATTTGGCGAGGTGTTACTGAATTTTGTTTACTTACTTTATAAGGGGCTAAAAGTTCATCATAAAATTCAGCTTGTTGTTGAAGCTGTTGGACGAGGTTAAAGTTTTGTTCGACTTTTTGACGAGCCGATACTGTATATATTTCCCATATTTCTCTGTTAGTTAGCATAAATTCAAGAGCATCTGCCAGTTCATCTACATTATTTTCTTGTACTAAAACACCCTCTTTGTTATTTGTTATTAATTCAGGGATGCCGGCATGATTGGTCGAAATCACTGGTACCCCAATCGCCATAGCTTCTTTTAATGTATTAGGTATACCTTCTACATCTCCATCGGCGGCTTCTAGGCTCGCGGCGCAAAATAAATCTGCATTGGTCAATTGTTCTCGTACTTGATCTTTAGGTAGATGATTTAATAAACGAAAAGAGTCTCCTAAATTAAGTTGATTTGCCAAAGAAATGAGATATTCTTCAAGCTCTCCTCTTCCGATGATCGTCAGGGTTGCATTTGGAAATTCACCTTTGATTTTTTGAAAAGCTTGCATTAAGATGTGATGTCCTTTTTTTTCCACCAACCTACCGATGGATAAAATGTTTTGAGAGCCCCCTTTATGTGGAGTCCGGTATTTGAATTCGTTAAGGTCAACGCCACCATATAACACTCTAATTTTTTCTGATGGACAACCCCAAGCAATTAACCTATCTGCTAAATACTGACAAACTGGAAAAAAACGCTCACCTCGATCAAATAGCATTTTCATGTTATCTAGATAGTCAATGGGCTGATTAGCTAGGGTTGCATCCCTGCCTCGAATACTTGTTACCAACGGAAGGTTTGTTCCTTCTTTAAAAGGAAGTAATAACATCCCTAATTGACCATGGTGAGCATGTAAGAGGGAGATATCATTTCTTTTCACATATTCTTTTGGTGAGAAAATTTCATTGAGATAATGAACTTTCTCATTCAAAAGGGAAAGATCTATCATATATTTAGGTTGTCGTACCAAATGAATATAATCATAATCAGGAACTTCTCGAATCTGTGGGATATATTGGGTCGGATCAACTCTTAAATTCAAATGCATAACTGTGTGCAAATAAATGTTCTCCTTTCTAGCATAGTAAGCAAATTTCCTGGACCTTTTCAAGTATATTATGCAGGACTCTATAAGTACGCATGGACTAATAACATACAGTAAAGCTAAATGGCAGTGAGTATGCGTTTACTTAATATAAAGGTGAGTTAAGTAAGTGCTATGACACAAGAGTATTTGCAAACAATGATACTAATATAACATGCTAATAATTGACGTTTTTCTATGGTTCTAATGGTCGATGAAGATTTTTCTTTTATTTAAAGAAATATAAAAAAAGCACCCAAGAACTATATCAAAGGTGCTGCATTGCCAGTTTGCCCGCCTATAGAATAACAACTCCCTCTTTGAATGGTTAAGTTAACCTAATATATGGCTTTAAAAAATCATGTTCTCGTTAATAAAGTGTTAGAAAAAGTTTCGTTTTATGTCATACCAATAACAATTGCTGGCCTTCCTATTGGATAATATTCAATTTTCTTGCAAGCTCTGATTCGATTTTCTTCAAGACAATTTCTACCATCAAAAACAATCGGTTGTTTCATTGTGTTCATCAATGTCTCCAGATCTAAATGTCTAAACTCATTCCATTCGGTAACAATAAATACAGCATCCGCATCCACTGTCGCTTCGCGAACTGAGCTGGCAAATCTAATTGTATCCCCTAATATGTTCTTCGCATTATCTATTGCAACCGGATCATAAGCTACCACTTCTGCTCCAAGTTTGGTTAATGAACGCGCAATTTTTATTGATGGCGCTTCCCTCATATCGTCTGTCTCTGGCTTGAAAGCAAGACCAAGCATTGCAACCTTTTTCCCTTTTAAATCCCCCAAGCGATTTATCGCTTTCGTTACAAGGAGTTCCTGCTGATAATCATTAATCGCTACTGTTTCTTTTAACAGGGAAAAATGTACTCCATTTAACTTGGCAGTATGAAGCAACGCTTTAACATCCTTTGGAAAACAAGATCCTCCATAACCAATACCGGGCTGTAAAAAAGCTTCTCCAATCCTCTTATCTTTTCCCATTCCCTTTGCTACATCTTTAACATCTGCACCTACTACTCCGCATAAATTGGCAACTTCATTGATAAAGCTAATCTTAGTCGCCAAAAAGGCATTAGAAGCATACTTAATCATTTCCGCACTTCTAATACTTGTTAATATAAATGGTACATTTAACGGACGATACATTTCTTGTACTTTCTTAGCCGCCTCGTCATTTTCAGAACCGATGATGATTCGATCTGCTTGCATCGTATCCATAACAGCTGACCCTTGTCTTAAAAATTCAGGATTTGAAACCATATTAAAGGTGATCCTTTTGTTACAAAGTTCTTCCATAATTTTTTTAATAAAATCATTCGTACCAACTGGCACAGTACTCTTTATAACGACTACTGAACTCTGTACTAGGTTCGCAGCAATATCCTTCGCGGCTTGCACAATATACGATAAATCTGCTCCCCCATCCTCCATTTGCGGTGTTCCTACGGCAATGATGATAATCTCGGCACCATTTAGCGCTTCTCGATGAGATGTTGTAAATAGCAGTCTACCCGCTGCAGCATTTTGAGCAAGCAAATTCTCCAGACCCGGTTCATATATTGGAGAAATCCCATGACGTAGACTTTTAATTTTCTTTTCATCTGTATCGATACAAATGACACTATGCCCTATTTCTGACAAACAAACACCAGTGGAAAGCCCGACATATCCTGTACCCAAAACAGCTATTTTCATATTATTCAAGCTCTCTCTTTATAATCTGAAGGTTTTCTTTCTTATTTACATCCCTTAAATAGGAAAGTACCTCGTCTCTTATATCATCCCTGCGCAAAGCAAAGTCTATTGTTGCCTTAATAAATCCAACTTTATCACCAATATCATATCGGTTTCCCTCAAAATTATATGCTAATACTGCCTGCTGCTTATTTAGCTCATTTATGGCATCAGTAAGTTGTAATTCATTACCATGTCCAACCGGAAGCATTGAAATTGTTTCAAAAATCTCAGGTCTAAAAACATAACGCCCCATTATCGCATATCTGGAAGGAGCCTCTTCCCTTTTCGGTTTTTCCACCAAAGAATCAATATGAAAAAGGTTAGGCTCAATCATTGTCCCTTTTGGCTTAATAATTCCATATTTACTGACATCCTTTTCCGGTACATTCTGAACAGCTACGACGGAACTGTTGCAATACTCAAAAACACTGATGATTTGTTTCAGACAAGGTGTTTCAGACATAACGATGTCATCCCCTAACAAAACAGCAAAAGGTTCATTTCCAATGAAGCTTTTAGCACAGAGAATTGCATGTCCTAGCCCCATCGGTTCCTTTTGGCGGACATAATAGATATTTGCCAAACTAGATATTTTCTGAACTTCCTCTAAAATATCGAGCTGATTTTTTCTTAAAAGTGCATCTTCCAACTCATAGGATTTATCAAAATGATCCTCTATTGATCTTTTTCCTCTACCGATTATGATAATAATTTCCTCTATACCCGAAGCTACTGCTTCTTCAACAATATATTGAATCGTTGGTTTATCAACAATCGGCAGCATTTCCTTAGCCTGAGCTTTTGTTGCAGGCAAAAATCGGGTTCCGAGGCCTGCGGCCGGAATAATAGCCTTTCGGATTTTCATAAACTGCCTCCCTTTTGTCATTCATTAATCCTTTATATGCAATAGGACAACTTTCGGTCTAGTTAGAAGCCCAATTAGTCCTTTTTTATTTAACAGGGACTAGTAGGCTATACATGTAAGAATCCCAATCTGGCTGTGGACGAGCCGCGCAACCTGTCGGTTACGTGCCAAATTAAAAACTCCATTACACTTTTTATGCAATGGAGTTACCTTGGTTTTCGTGTAATGGTCGATAAACGGTTTGATAAACTACTGTGTGAGCTTTTTGGCGGTTCAGTAGCCTAAACGATTTCCTTTTTTTCTTTCTTTGAAAAACTCCAGCTGTCAGAAATGAGAGCAACAATTTCTTTGATTAAAATAATGGGTATCGCAGATCCCGTTTTTAGTGACGAATAATTTATAAGGTTTTTTTTCATAAATACATTTCCGTTCCCTTTTATATCAAAATATATGATGGACTGTATTCATGATTTTGAGGGGGAAATTTTTACTGATAAATTCTTAATCTAATATTTGAGAAGACAATAAAAAAGGGAGGTTTATTAACCCTCTCCATTTTTAATTAGATTGTTATCAGGCGTGATTAATAAGAGTATGATCTATGTTGAAATGGATATTGTTTAGGCATTTTATTAACTAGCTCCTAAAGCAGCAACTCTTCTCATCCTTGTTGAGGTTTAAGGCAACACTACTACTTTCTCCGTACATGAAGAGCAAAACTTGGCATATTGGATACATTTCTAATGAATCATTCCACTCCATTTGCCACCATCGGCTGGGTCCCTTGGGCGCCATCGACGCATAGGTTTCGAATTCTGCAGGAAAACTCCCTACACCAACTACTTCGATATATTTGAAGTTGGTTTCTAAACCCTTTGAAGAGGCTCAAATAATTAGGGATGCACATTTGTCGAACAGGAGTGGGGAATACTGTGAAACCGGCCTCCGTATCGGGGACCTTGCTCCGACTAACCACGCAACAGATCCTGGAACTCAAAGGCAAACAAAACAAGATCTCCGGGTCAAGGAAGGCAAAACAGAAAAAATCCGCGATATGTATATCGCGAATTGCTTTCAGGAGGTCTGTTGCTATGCCAAAAACGTCCAGAGTCCCTACTATTTATTCCCGTCCAGAAAGGTAGGCCTAACTCAGGCCTACAGGCAGTTAAATTAGGCCGCAGAGTTTGCTGGCGTGTAGTATGTCAGAAATCATACCTTATGAAAGACATTTGGCTATTGGTTTTACAAAGCCACGAAGGATATTACCATGCTGCAACAGATCCTGCATCATTCCTATCCTTCTGTCACCCTACGCTACATGGGTATTACCGAAGAAGAAACAAACAATATACTAAAAACATTTAGTGTTTTCATTATTAAAAAATAAAAATGACGCATTCAAAACGTTCGTACAATGTAAGTTCTTGAAACTAGTTCGTAGTTTACGAACGTTAAAAATGGCTGTCTCAGGAAAAAACGCCACCGTTCGCGAACGTGTATTTTTATGAACGGGAGTAAATTTCGAAAATTTTATAGTCTAAGAATTCCAACCTAAAAAGTCGAACTCCTTTACGTGAACTGACCCCATAAAGTTAGACAGGTTATCTCGTTAGGCAGCTTGTTAGTCATGAGCTCTGTATTGTATACCGGGCTCATCCCTTTTAATTTTGCCTTGATTCGTTTGTGATTATAGTATTCTATATATTTTGCTAGTTCTTGTTTAAAGTGTTCCACACTTTAAAATTCTTTTAGATAAAGAAGTTCCAATTTCATGATACCAAAGAAATTTTCCATAACAGATTTTATCGTAACAATTCCCTTTGCGAGACATACTTTGCGTAATGCCACGTTCCGGCATTACGGTATTGTTTCATTTGATAATGCCAGCCTTGATCGGAATGAATAAGGAGAGTATCGTCGTCTGTTAAACGTTCAAAAGCTTGATCTAACATCGTTGAAATGAGTGAGTAGGTTGGTCTTGAACCGATTGTATACGTAATGATTTCTCCATTAAATAAGTCCAATATCGGATAAATATAGCTTTTCTCCAAATAATTTAAACTCTGTAATATCCGTAACCCATTTCTCATTTGGTTTTTCAGCTTTGAAATTGCGATCTAAAATATTTAGTGCAATCTTGCCCACAGTTCCTTTGTAAGAACGATATTTTTTCAGACGGACAAGACATTTTAGCCCTAGTTCTTTCATGATACTCTGTACCTTTTTGTGGTTTACTAGGTGTCCGCGATTTCTAAGTTCATCACGAATACGACGGTAACCAAACCGCCCTTCATGTTCATCGAAAACAGATTTAATCAATACTTTCAGTTCTGCATCTGGATCAGGACGACCGAAGTTTTTCACCCAATAGTAATACGTGCTACGCGGAATGTCTGCGAGCTGTATAAGTGCTTTCACCGGGAATGC